>JBCDLQ010000065.1:0-8456 GCA_039414335.1 Pseudomonadota bacterium
CGAAGCTGACCGCCGTTTCGAGCAGGTGCTTGAGCTCGAGTCCGAAGTGATTCGAGCGCTTCTTGCCGAGCGCGATGCTGTCTGGCTGGCCACTGACCAGCGTTTGATGAAGTGGGATCGAAACCCATCGTCATCCGGGTCGCTTCGATCTCACGACTATCGTCAGCTTGTTTCGGGTGGACGACCCTTCGCAATCCATAGTCTTGCTGATGGCTCCCTATGGCTGATTCTGACCAGCGGAATGATTCAACTGAAGAACGACGCCATGGCCTACTTCGGCGCGGATCGTGGTCTGGCCATTGGCGAGCTCCTGGAAGGAGCAGCAGCGGTCCTGGACGATGGTCGAATCGCCCTGGGCGGCAGTCAGGGGCTGGCGGTCTTCAATCCTCTGGCCGTGGCTCCCCGACGACCCTTACCGCAGGCCCATGTGATGCAGGTCAGTGTTCAGGGCCAGGCGCTGCCCAGCTTGGATGGCATTCAGATGAGCGCGGATCAACGAGATGTCGCGATCGAGTTTGCCGCACCGGGTTTCCTTGATCCCGAAGGAACACGATACCGAGTGCGCCTGCTCCCGGACTGGCCTGATTGGCAAGACACATCCGGCAGGCAATATCAGGAGTACTTCGCTTTGCGCGCGGGTCGCCATCGCTTCGAAGTTCAGGTGGGTGATCAGAGCGGACGCTGGTCTGGTGGGGCTGCCAGTCTCTCCTTCCAGATCGAGTATCCGCTATGGCGGCAGAGCTGGGCCTACCTCGTTTACCTGCTTCTCGGATTGGCGATCGCAGCGTGGGTTTACCGGATACGCCAACGCGCTTTGAAACGACGGCAAGCGTTCTTGCAGGCCAGGCAGCAACGCGCCATTGCTGAGGCTGCCCGCGAGGCCCAGTCCGACTTCCTGGCGGTGATGAGTCATGAGATGCGCACGCCACTCCACGGGGTGCTGGGCATGCTGGAATTGATCAAGTCTCAGGCCGAAACGCCGAAAACAACCGAACTCATCGATACGGTGCAGCGCTCTGGGCAGCAACTCAAGCGCATCGTCGATGACGTCCTCGATCTATCGAGCCTGGAGGCCGGTCAACTGAGGTTGCATGAAGGAAGCTTCGAGCTAATGGGAGCCATCGAGCAGGTCATTGATCTGTTCGCGCCGCTCGCCGATGAAAAGGCGATCGACCTGCGATTGAGGGTGGCATCAGATCTGCCCATGGTCGCCCGAGGTGATCGAGATCGCCTGCTCCAGATTCTGAGCAATCTGGTCAGCAACGCCATCAAGTTCACGGAGTCCGGTGGCGTAGAGATCGAATTGACCCATCAGGCGGGCAGCGCATTGAAGCTGCGAGTTTCTGATAGTGGTCCAGGGATCGCTACAGCGAATCGAGAACGCCTGTTCAAGAAGTATCAGCGCTTGCCTTCGGATCATCATGAACAGCAGCGTGGTACCGGTCTTGGCCTCGTCATTACGCGTCAGTTGGCTCTGGCCATGCGGGGTGCTGTCGAACTGCGGGAATCTTCTCATCGTGGCGCTTGCTTCGAAGTTGTGCTGAGAGATTTCCTGTTGGCGGGATCAGCGCCACAGACAAGTGCCTTGCTCGAGGGGCTGCGACTCGATTCCGAGATGTCGGCGCACGACGTTCGGACCCTGCATCGGCTGGCACGGCGCTGGGGTTTCTGTCACCAACGAAGGGTTCGAGCCAATGGCAGCCCGAGTGATTTGTTGATCGTCGATCCTCGGGTCAGGATGCCGATCGAGGAACCGGAACGATATGCTCGTATTCTCTACCTGCATCCTGGTCGCATCGAGGTGCCCGAAGCGTGGATTCAAGATGCTCGATTCGTCGAGCTGACCTGGCCGCTGACGGAACGACGCTTGTTACGAGCTCTGATCAATCATGTGATGAGCAAATCTCAGGAACGGGCGTGAGTCGCCGAACCCTGCCGTTCGAGCCGTGATGATTCAATCGCCTTCTATGGACCTGCCTGCCCGTGGGCCGGTACACTCGGTGTCTTCTAAGTATCCCGTCTGAAGGAGCCTTGTTATGACTTCACTGATTGTTCTCGGCGTGGCCCTGGTGGGTCTGGCCGGTTTCGTGATCGGTATCTACAACAAACTGATCGCGGCCAGAAATCGCTACAAGAATGCCTTTGCCCAGATCGATGTGCAGCTGACCCGTCGTTACGACCTGATTCCCAATCTGGTCGAAGTCGCCAAGAAATACATGGCGCATGAGCGCGAGACGCTGGAGGCCGTGATCAATGCTCGGAATGGCGCCGTCAATCAACTCAAGGCGACCGCCGCGGACCCGACCGATCCGGATGCTGTAGCGAAGCTGAACCAGGCCGAACAGGGACTGTCCGGCGCGCTGGGTCGTCTCTTTGCCTTGTCGGAAGCCTATCCGGACCTCAAGGCCAACGAGAACATGATGCAGCTGACCGAAGAGCTGACCAGCACGGAGAACAAGATTGCCTTCGCCCGTCAGGCTTATAACGATATGGTCATGGCCTACAACATCCTGCGCGAGAGCTTCCCGAACAACATCATCGCCGGCATGTTCAACTTCAACGCGGCTCAGTTGCTCGAGATCGAAGACGAAGCCAAGCGCGAAGCCGTCAAGGTGGACTTCGGCTGATCGAGGATCAAGGTTCAGGCGATTGGGTGATCGTCATCATGTGGCCCGGCCGCGTCCGGGTCCCACTGCGGTCCCTCTCGCCTGAGCCCCAAGCCTCGGGTCAGTCATTCCGATGAATTTCTTCGAGCATCAGGACAAGGCTCGGCGCCAGACTCGCTGGCTGGTGTTTCTGTTCATCCTTGCCGTCACCGGAATTATTGTCGCGGTCAACGCGGTCGTACTGGCGGTACTGGGCGTCGAAACACTGGGCACCAGCGCCAGCCTGGGCCAGTTCGTGAGTGCCAATGGGCCTGCCATGGGCGCTTCCACGCTGATCACCGGTTCCGTGATCGGTCTGGCCAGTCTGTTTCGCACGCTGCAGTTGCGAGGCGGCGGCGCAGAGATTGCCCGTGAGTTGGGCGGAACATTGGTCGAACCCGATACGCGCGACCCCTTGCGGCGTCGACTGCGCAATGTGGTCGAAGAAATGGCCATTGCTTCCGGGATTCCCGTGCCCGAGATCTACGTGCTTGAGCACGAGCAGGGGATCAATGCCTTTGCCGCCGGTTTCAATACGGCCGATGCGGCGGTGGCGGTGACTCGCGGCACGTTGGAGAACCTCAGCCGAGATGAGCTCCAGGGCGTGATTGCCCACGAGTTCAGTCACATTTTCAATGGCGATACGCGAATCAATATCCGCCTGATCGGCATTCTGTTCGGTATCCTGGTGATCTCCATCATCGGCCGCAAACTGCTGCGGTCAGCATCCTATGCGCGCGATTCGCGCAATGCGGCACCCGCAGTCTTCATTGGTCTGGCCGTCGTGATCATCGGCTATGTGGGCCTGTTCTTCGGTCGCTGGATCAAGGCAGCCGTGTCCCGCCAGCGCGAATACCTGGCTGATGCCTCAGCCGTTCAGTTCACGCGTGATCCCGGTGGCATTGGCGGTGCGCTCAAGAAGATCGCTGCCTCTTATGCGGGTTCATTCATGACCACCGATGCGGAAGAGGTCGGTCACATGCTGTTTGCTCGCGGTATGGGCTATCAGATGTTCGCGACCCATCCGCCGATCGAAGAACGCATTCTTGCGATCGACCCGAGTTTCAAGCCGGCGGAGCTCAAGGATCTGGCCAAGGAGATGGATCGCCACGCCCAGTCTCGACAGGCCAAGGCAGAGCTGGCCGAGCAGGAGCAGGTGGCCGAGTCGGACAAGCCCAAGGGGCCGGGTGGCTTGCCGCTGGACCCTGATCAGATTGCCGAACAGATCGGCCAGCCTGGGCTCAACCAGATTTTCGTCGCAGCGGCGCTGACGGCAGCAATCCCGCCGGTGCTCGAACGCGCAGCCCACAGCGACGAATGGTCTCAGGAAGTGATCTGTGCGCTGCTGCTCAGTCGCGACAGCGAGATTCGCGAAACCCAATTGTTGGCAATAGCCCGTGCTCTGGGATCGGATAGCGAGGCGCAGGTCCGGGCCCTACACCAGGCCATGCCGGAAGTTCGGACTACCCAGCATCTGCCCCTGATGGAAATGGCGTTTCCGGCATTGCGCCGTCGTCCTCCCGCTGAACTCGTGCGCTTCATGGGGCTGGTCGATGAGCTGATCCAGGCCGACGGAAAAATCGAGGTCTTCGAATACGTGCTTGCTCGCCTGACGTCACGCCAGATCGAAGATGTTCTGAATCCGAAGCGAGCGTCCTACGCGGGCTCGAAGAAGCTTGAGCGCTTGCGCGAGCAGGCCACTGAGCTGCTAGCCATCGTCGCGGCACACGGGCATGACGATGCGGAGCAGGCCGCCCGGGCATTCTCCAAGGGCTATACAGAACTGTTTAATGAAAACGGTGCCACGCTGCCGGCCCTGACTGGCTGGACCGAGCGTCTCGATGTGGCGCTCAAGTCTTTGGATGGCCTGCGCATGAACGACAAACAGCAGCTGATGGCAGCGCTCGTGACCGTTGTGATGCACGATGGAAAGGTCACGCCGCCCGAATATGAACTGGTTCGCGTGATCTGCGGCGCGCTGCACGTCCCCTTGCCCGTGCTCGAGTCCATCGCGCCCGATGGGGCGACGGGGTAATGATTGGACTGCTGCAGCGCGTCACCCAGGCAGAGGTCACGATCGAGGAGGAGTCCGTGGGCGCGATCGGTGCCGGCTTGCTAGTGCTGGTCGGATTCCAGCGAGGGGATCAGGCTGAACGACTTCCACGTTTTCTGGAACGCCTACTCAACTTTCGGGTCTTCAGCGACGAACAGGGTCGAATGAATCGGTCCCTGCGTGACGAGGAGGGCGGGCTGCTGCTGGTCCCTCAGTTCACGCTGGCCGCTGATACGAACTCGGGCAACCGACCCAGCTTCACTCCGGCCGCCGATCCCGAAACCGGCCAACGATTGTTCGATGAATTTCTGGCCCTTTCGATTTCGACCTACTCACCGGTCGAGGCCGGTCGATTTGGGGCCGACATGCAGGTGGCATTGGTCAACGATGGGCCCGTCACGTTCTGGATTGAAGTGAACTGAGTTAGAGTGGCTCAGCGCCCGGCGTTCAGGATGCGGGCCAGCGTATTGCGGCTGATGCCAAGGCGGCGAGCCGCTTCCGATTGATTATCCTCGCAGGCCGCCAGCGCGGTTTGCACTAATGCGACTTCGAATCGCTGCTTGTAGTCCTCGAACAGACCGGTCTGGTCTTCGGTCAATTCCGTGCTGACGGCACGGCTCATGGCCTCGACCCATTCGGCGTGATCGCTGTCGCTCAATGTGCCCGGCGCGCGGTACTCCACGGGCAGATCGTCGACTCCGATCAATGGTGCTGGCGCGAGTGCGGCCAGCGATTGGCAGAGGTGCTTGAGCTCGCGGACGTTGCCAGGCCACGCCAGGGTCTTGAGATGCTTGAGTAGCGTGGGTTCGGCTGTTTTCGGCGGAAGACGGAATTCCTTGCCTGCTTCTCGCAGGAAATGGCGGGCCAGTTCCGGAACGTCGGCTCGGCGTGCGCGTAGGGGCGGTACGTTCAGGTTGATCACCTTGAGTCGGTGATACAGATCAGCGCGGAAACTGCCTTCCTCGACACGGCGATCCAGGTCACGATGGGTCGCTGTGATGATGCGGGCATCTGTCCGGACCAGGTCACGACCACCCAGGCGGTAGTACTCGCCTTCGGCCAGAACTCTGAGCAGTCGTGATTGCAGGGTCAGCGGCATGTCGCCGATTTCATCCAGAAACAGCGTTCCGCCGCGGGCCTGTTCGAATCGTCCGCTACGGCGTTCGTTGGCGCCCGTAAAGGCACCCTTTTCATGACCGAACAGTTCCGATTCGAGCAAGTCTTCGGGGATGGCCGCCGTATTGATTGCGATAAAGGGTCCACTGGCGCGTGGCGAATGGCGATGCAGGGCCCGAGCAATCAGCTCCTTGCCTGTCCCTGTTTCTCCAGTGATCAGTACCGGGATTGCGCTGGCCGACAGGCGCCCGACCATGCGAATCAGGTTCTGAAACGCCGGCGAGGACCCAATCAGACCGTCCTCCGGAAGCGGCCGATGGTCCTGCGTTTCGGTTCGGGCGATGGCTTTCTTGACCAGGCGACCGACCTCGTCGAGATCGAAGGGCTTGGCCAGGAACTCGAAAGCGCCGCTCTGGAAGGCGCGCACCGCAGAATCGAGGTCCGAGTAAGCCGTCATGATGATCACCGGGAGCGTCGGGTACTCCTCCCTCAGGGCCTGCATCAGCTCCAGGCCGCTTTCACCCTTGAGCCGGACATCGGCCACGATCAGGTCCGGTTGGTTCTGAACCAGGGCGGCCTGCAGTTCATGTCCTCGCTCGAAGGTTCGAACGGACAGCTGCTGGCTCAGGAAGAATTCCTCTAGTACGTAGCGGATGGCGGGGTCGTCATCGATGATCCATATGCGTTCGCTCATCCCCTTCGACTCCGCTTGATTTCCGTAGACGTGCTCGCTTTCAACGGCAGTCGCAGCGTAAACCGGCTGCCTTGGGGGAGGTTGTGATAATTGACCAGGCCGTCATGCGCTCGGGCAATCTGCTGGACGACGGCCAGACCGAAACCCGAACCCTGATCTCGTCCGGTGACCAGCGGCAGGAACAGGCGGTCTCTCAAGGCTTCGGGAACGCCCTCACCATCATCTTCGATGTCGAAGCGAATGGCATGCTGAGCCGGAGGGTTGATCACGGGAGAGTCCAATTCGATGCGACTGCTGAGCTTCAGTGACATTGCGCCCGCCTGGACGCTGTTTCGCAGCAGATTCAGAAACAACTGGTGCAGGCGGACTTCGTCCAACAGTTGTTCAGGAATACTGGGGTCAAAAAAGCGAACAACCTCCAGTCGCCCACCGCTCTCCGCCTGGACCAGCTCCAGCGCATCGTCGAGCACCTGATGGAGGTTGATTGGCTTCAAGGTAGCAGGCCGTTCTTCCGCGACCTTGTCGACCAGCGCCGTGATGCGGTCGACCTCGCGCTGGATCATCTGAGCATGGCGATGGATGGCGTCGGCATCGAGGCTGCTTGCGATCAGCTGGGCCGCGCCCCGCACGCCCGCCAGCGGATTGCGCAGCTCGTGTGCCAGGCTGCGCGCCAGCAGCGTCACTGCTTGCTCGCGATCGGCGCGTTCCGTGCGCTCGCGGAGACGAACTCGCTCGGTTACGGCGTGGATTTCAAAGAGACAATGGTCATCAAGGTTCTGGACAAAAAGGTCCAGTACGGGACCATCTTCGACGATATGCACCTCGGTCACGCTCAAGGTGCCTCGGCTGTCTCGCGCCCGCTCGTGCAGCCGCTCAAGGGGGCGAGACAAGGCCCCGAGCGAATCACTCTTGAGATGCTCCGGCTTGCTGCCCAGAAGGTCGTAGGCCGCTTGATTGGCCCAGATGATCTGGCCGCCCTGATTGACCTGGATCAGCCCAGTGCTCAAGCGATCCGGGTCAAGCGCGGTCACGATGGTGGCGCAGTCAGCTGGGAGGCCTGTCGCATATAGAAGGTGACGCTTTCGGTTTGTGCCAGAACGCGACCTGAGCCGGTCTGCAGTTCAGCACGCAGACTATGCTCGCCACGAGGAATGAAATCGAAGGTGTGGTTCAGGGTTCTGATCGGTTCCTGAGCCTCGCCGTTCAGATAAAACACGATGAGTGCAGAAGCGGGAAGTTCGATACTGCTTTCCAGCGCCACCGTCAGCGTATTGCCCGTGCCGCGAATATTCTCTTCGTTCTGCGGTGTAACGATGGTCAGCTGCAGCGGCTCGACATCTGGATCGCTGGTCTGACCTGGGGTCACAGGTGGGGCGGATGAACGGCTGTCGAGCACGTTCAGCTCCGGCAGAACCATGGGTTCGGCGTCTTCCGAGGGCCGTTGGTCTGTATAGGTGACGTTACCGTCTTCATCGACCACCTTGTAGATGGGCTGAGCGATTGCGAGGGTCGGTAAGAGCAGTAGAAAAAGGGCCAGAATCAATGATTTCATGCTGTCCTCGGTCAACGGGGAACGTGGGTTAGAGTCTACCCCAGTACGACAGGTTCGACGAGTACGGGTTCCGGGCAAAAAAAAGCCCCGGGTCCGATCCCGGGGCCTTTTGCAGGGCGTTTCAGACTCTGGCCCGGCGTTCAGATTTTGATTGCTATTGTCGCCGGGAATTCAGAATCAGCTCGAGAAATACATGTCGAACTCGACCGGGTGGGTCGACATCCGGAATCGCTGCACCTCATCTTCCTTCAACGCAATATAGCCGTCGATCAGGTCATCGGAGAAGACGTCACCGGCCTTGAGGAATTCGCGATCGGTATCCAGGGCCTCGAGTGCCTGATCTAGCGCGTGACAGACCCGCGGAAGACCCTTTTCTTCTTCCGGCGGCAGATCGTA
>JBCDLQ010000066.1:0-8438 GCA_039414335.1 Pseudomonadota bacterium
ACCAAAGCCGATTTTGATCGCACCATCGGTATTCACCCGACCAGCGCAGAGGAGTTGGTGACTCTGCGCGAGCCCGTTGCCTGAGTAGTCCTATTCATTAAATTAGGTAAACAAGATGACCCGATTCCCCCTGTATTCGAACCGTTACCCATTGCTGTTGCTGATCGCGCTGCTGGCGCTGGCCGTTACTGGTCAGGCCTTGGCGATGAAGCCCCGAACGGTTCCTGGCCAGTACATTGTCGAACTGGAAGCGGCCCCCAGCCTGCGCTTTGAAGGGGGGGCGGTCTCACAGCTCAGCGCCGGTGGCCAGCGTTTCAACAAGGCCATGGCGCCGACCTCGCCGTCGATGCGCAATGAATCCCGCTTCGATGCGCAAAGCGCGGCGGTGCTGGCCTACGGCGACCATCTCGATCGGGAACGGGGTGCGGTACTGAGCGTGGCCTCATCCTGGCTGGGTCGAGATCTTGAGCCCATGCACGTCTACCGTCACGTGATGAATGGTTTTTCAGCGCAGCTGACGGCCGATGAAGCCGCCATGCTGGCCACGCTGCCTGGCGTGAAATCAGTGCAGCCGGTTGTCATGCATGAACTGCTCGACGATAACGGACCGCAGTGGATTCGCGCTGATCGCGTCTGGTCGCCGCAGTTCGGTACGCCCGTGCCCAATCGCGGCGAAGGCATGGTGCTGGGTTTGATCGACTCGGGCATCAATTGGGATTCGAATTACTTCAGCGACACGCCTGGCGGTTTCGTTATGGAGAATCCTCGCGGTCAGTTCTTCGGCCTCTGCAGCGACCCTGAAGTGCTCTGCAACAATAAGATCATCGGCGTCTATGACTTCACCTCGGAAGGCACCCAGGGCAGGGACATCAATGGTCATGGCTCGCACGTCGGGTCTTCGGCGGTCGGTGCGCCGGTTAGCTTTACCCTGGATTTCGGGCTGTCTGCGGGCGTGTTCTTTGCCAGCTCGGGCGTCGCGCCCTACGCCAGCGTGATTTCCTACAAGGCCTGCGAAGGCGGCGACCCGAACGATCCAGACGATGGCGGTGGCTGTCCTGGCTCGGCGCTGGTCGCAGCGCTGGAACAGGCAGCGATTGACCAGGTCGATGTCGTCAACTATTCCATTGGTTCAACCGGTGCCGTGGCACCGCGCCCTTGGGCGGGCTTCGGGCAGTTCAGCTCTGATCGCGAAGCGTTTCTGAATCTACGCTTTGCCGGTGTGGTCCCGATCGCCGCTGCCGGCAACAACGGCCCGGCGGATGGTTCGGTCAGTTCACCGGCCAATTCGCCCTGGGTGGTCGGCGTGGCCAACGCGACCCACAATCGCGTCGTCGGCGCGTCGTTGACTTCGATGACGGGCGGCGTGGGTCCGGCGCCCTTTATCTCCGGCGCTGGCCTCAATGATGATGGTCAGGTTCGACCGATCGTCTACGCCGGTGATTTTGGCAATGCCCTATGCGGCACGGGAACGGCCGAGCTCGGCGCCAGCTGTGGCGACAACAGCGGCTCGACCAATCCCTTCCCTCCGGGCACTTTCAACGGTGAGATCGTGGTCTGCGACCGCGGTGTCTACGGGCGCGTCGAAAAGGGCCGCAACCTGCAGCTGGCCGGCGCCGGCGGCATGATTCTGGCCAATACGGACGCTCAGGGCGCTGACGTCGTTGCCGAAGAGCATTGCCTGCCCGCACTGCACGTGGGCAATGAAGACGGTAATGAGCTGCGCGACTGGCTGTCCCAGGGCAGCAACCACCAGGCGCGCATTCCCTTCTCAGCGCGCCAGGTCAACCCGGCCTTTGGCGGTCGATTGAACAATTCCAGCGGCCGTGGCCCGGGCAGCGGCGCACCGGACGTCATGAAGCCCAACGTCACCGCGCCGGGCACCAACATCCTCGGGGCCAGTGCGAACGGCGCTGGCGGAATCAGCTTCAGTACGGGCACCTCCATGGCGAGCCCGCACGTCGCCGGTGCAGCGCTGTTGCTGCGTCGGGCCTTTCCGGACTGGCCGGTCGATGCAGTCATCAGCGCGCTGGAGACCACGGCGGTCGCCGACCTGGTCACGAATATCGATTCATCCGCGGCTCGCGTCATCGACGGTGGCGCCGGCGGTGTCCAGGTTGACCGGGCCGCCGAAATTGGCCTGTACCTGCCCGTGACCGAAGCCGAGTTCCGTGCTGCCAATCCTGATCTGGGTGGTAATCCCGGTTCCCTGAACCTGCCTGGCGTGGTCAGCACCGCCTGCCCGGGCGGCTGTAGCTTCGAGCGTACCCTGCGGGCGCTGAGCTTCAGCGCCTGGAACGTCAGCACGGAAGGCGACATGGATATCACCGTCAGCCCGACGAACTTCGAGCTGCAGCCGGGCCAGGAAGTGACCTTGACGATTGATATCGCGCCCGGCAGCGTGCCGGAAGGTGCCTGGGGTCGCGGCGCCGTCGTGCTGGACCCGACCCTGCCCAGTCTCGAGACCCAACGATTGACGGTCGGTGCGCTGTTCGGCGGCGCCCAGCTGCCCGAAAGCATCAACCTGACGACCACGGCCAACCGTGGTCGACTGAATGTCGAGCTGGGTGCCCTGGGCAGCCTGCCCGAGGCCCAGTTCCCGGCATCGGCGCTGACTCGGCCGACGCGTGTTGATTTGACGCTGCCGGTTGACCCCAGCAACGGCGATCCCTTTGATGGTTCGGCTGGACTCGATGTCCGAATCGTCAACGTGCCGGACGATGCGCTGCTGCTGAGAGCCGATACGAATTCCTCCCAGGCGCCCGACGTAGATCTGTTTGTGGGTCAGGATCTCAACGGCAACGGCCAGGCTGAGCAGGATGAGTTGATCTGCTTCTCGACCTCCTTCAACGCCGAAGAAAGCTGCGTGATCCGGGAGCCGCAGGACGGGCCATGGTGGATCCTGGTCCAGAACTGGAACGGCTCCGGCGCGCTGAATGGCGATGCGATTGAGCTCGACTACGCCGTGCTCAGCGATGAAGACGACGCCAGCTTCGGCGTTAACGGCCCTGGTCGCCACGAGCCCGGGCAGCTTGAAGTCCAGATGTTCATCGACCAGCCGGCGCTGCGCCGGAACGAGGTCTGGTGGGCGGCCTTCGGCATCGGCACGTCGCCGGAAGAGCCCTTCAGCGTGGGCGTCATTCCCGTCGAGCTCGTGCGCACGGCCAATGTGGTGATGCAGGCCACGGCCCTGTTCAACGGCGAGACCCGAGCCGTCACCCTGCCGCCGTCGGATCGCCATAACGGCCTGTACGTCGACGTGCCGCCGGGCGTGACCCGCCTTGATATCGATGTACAGGGCGATGACGATGTCGGCGGTGATCTGCGCTTTACCGACTTCGCCGACCTCAGCGATGCCTTCCCGAGCACGCCGGTCGCCAGTGGCCCCAGCCTGGACAGCAAGGCGGGTTCAGCCAGTGGCTTCACGCTGAGCGAGAACAATCCGGCACCGGGTCGCTATTTCGTTGACCTGAATAACCTGGCCGCTGGCGAGCGGCAGGTCAATGTGACCGTCTCCATGGCCGAGACCCAGCGTCTGGAACCGCGCTATGGCCTGTGGAGCCCGGTCTTCCGCGGCATCAGCCAGGGCATCGAATGGCAGCTGGCCGGACTCGGGTTCATGATCTGGTACAGCTATGACATCAACGGTTTGCCGATCTTCTACATTGCGATCAACGATGTGGATCAGACCTCGTCGACCTGGAGCGGTGACCTGATCCGCGTCACCGGTGGCACCAACAACCGCCAGTATGTGGATACGGTCGGCCGCGTCTCGCTGACGTCCATCGCGCGCGATCGCATGATGTTCGCCTGGCGTCTGAATGGTGCCCATGGCGCTGAAATCATGAACCCGGATGCGCCCGAATCCTGTCCCGAGCTGAACGGCTCGGAGATCAGCTACACCGGGCACTGGTTCTCGCCGGGTCAGAACCAGGGCGGCACGACCGTGATCGTCTACGAGGACGGTCAGTTCTACGTGCGCTACTACTTCGACGGCGACGGTGTCGGCCGCTGGGCTGCGGTTGTGTCCACCGGTCCGGGCGCTTTTGCCGATGACTTCGAAGTCTGGTCCTTCCAGGGCTTCTGCCCGAACTGCGACGACAGCGTTCAGCCCGACTTCCAGGTCGTGGGCACTTACGAGCGGAACCTCACCGGTCCGGATACGGGTACGGAGATTCTGGACTTCGTGTCCAGGGCGCCTCTGAACACGGATATTCGTCTGGAAGTGCCGATTCAGAAGCTCTCGGAGACCCTTTCCTGCTCACCGTGAGTGAGCAGCGATTGGTGTTGAAACCTCGAGATGCTTGAGCAGGCGCGCGCATGATTGCCGGCAAAAAGGTTGTGGTGGTGCTGCCGGCCTACAACGCCGCACTGACCCTTGAGCGAACGCTGGCCGAGGTCGATCGCGATCTGGTCGATGACATCGTGCTGGTCGATGATGCCAGCCAGGACGACACGGTCGGTGTGGCGCGCGAGCTGGGCGTTGAGCATGTGATCCGCCATGAGCAGAATCGCGGCTATGGCGGCAACCAGAAGACCTGCTACGCCAAGGCCCTGGAACTCGGGGCCGATGTCGTGATCATGCTGCATCCGGACTACCAGTACACGCCCAAGCTGCTGCCGGCGATGGCCGGTCTGGTCGCCAGTGATCTGTTCCCGGCGGTGCTGGGTTCGCGCATCCTGGGGGGCGGGGCGCTGGCGGGCGGCATGCCCCTGTACAAGTACATCGCCAATCGCGGCCTCACCGCCTTCCAGAACCTCTGTACCGGGGCCAAACTGTCCGAGTACCACACGGGCTACCGGGCCTTTTCAGCTGAACTCCTGCGGGAGTTGAGTCTTGACGCAAATTCGGAAGACTTCATCTTTGACAATCAGATGTTGGGCCAGATCATTGCGGCAGGTCATCAGATCGGTGAAGTGACCTGTCCGACCAAGTATTTCGATGAAGCCTCTTCAATCAATTTTCGGCGCAGCGTGGTCTATGGCCTGGGCGTGATCGGGGTTTCCCTGGCGGTGCTGGCCGCGCGACTCGGATTGAGCCGAGCCGCCTTTTTGCGCTGAGACTCGAAGAGTGGGCATCTGATCGTGAGTTCCATGAACCGTTGGGGGTGGTTGCTGGCCTGGCTGGCACTCTTTTTGTTGGGCGCGACTCTGCGCCTCTGGCAGATCGATGCCCAGATCCTGATCGATGATGAATGGCACGCGGTGCATCGCTTGATGCAGGCCAGCTATCCAGACATTTTCCTGTCCTTTGGTCACGCCGATTACTCCATTCCTCTGACGCTTCTGTTCAAGTTCCTGGCAGAAACCATCGGTCTGAGCGAATGGCGGATGCGCGCTCTGCCGCTGATCTTCGGCACGGCCACGATCGTTCTCCTGCCCTGGATCATGCGGCCCTGGCTCAACCGCGAGGCGCGCTGGGTGTTCGCGGTCCTGATCGCGATTTCACCACTGCTGATTCACTTCACGCGCTACGTTCGTCCCTACGCGATCACGGTGCCACTGGGATTCATGGCCATGGTCGCGCTTTGGCGCTGGTGGCATGAAGGTGGACGCGGCTGGCTGGTTCTGTTCATCGTCGCCTCAGTCCTCTGCGCGTGGCTGCATCCGCTGACGCTGATGTTCACCGGCTCCGCCTTGCTGTGGTTCCTGATTCGCGCCGTTGTCGCCGTCGTTCGTCGTCGGGACTGGGGCGACTTCTGGCGAATTGTGCCCGCTGGCGCTACGGTCAGCGTGCTGGCCGGCTTGCTGGTTCTGCCGCCCCTCCTGGCCGATCCCGCTGCGATGCAGAGCAAGTCGGGGATCCACGAAGTCCAGTGGTCGACCTTCCTGCGCGCCTGGGAATTGATCGTCGGGACGGGTAGTGCAGGCGTGGCATTCATCCTGCTCGGCCTGGCGTTGATCGGGGCCTGGCAGCTGGCCTTGCGAGACCGCGCCTTTGCGGGCTACTGGCTGTTCATGAGTGCGATTGCCGTGGTGGTCTCCATCGCTCTGGACCCGGCCTGGATCCACCATGCGCTCGTACTGGTTCGCTACACCGTGGTGTTCCAACCGCTGATCCTGGTGCTGATCACCCTCGGCTTGCTGGCTCTGATGGAACGGGCCGTGTCGCGATGGACCGATCGCTTTCAGCGTCATCGTCCAGATCGCCTCAATTCGGGCTGGCACGCGGCCCTCGGCGCCTTGCTGCCGCTCGGCCTCTTGTTGGCTGGACCACTGCCCGAGACCTACCGAGGTTTGAACCAGTTCACGAGCCACATGCGCTACCACTTCGACTACAACTTCGAGCGCAGCATCTACACCTCGGTGATGGGTGAAGCGGGGTTGCCGGCGGTGTATCAGGACATGCGTGAGGAGCCGGGTGAGTGGACGCTGATCGAAGCGCCCTGGCATTTCGAATCACACTTCAGCCCCTTTTCCGAATACCAGCGGGCCCATCAGATGCCCGTGCGAATCGGCATGATGACCGGCTTGTGCGTGGACTGGACCTTTGGCGAGTTGGAAACCAACGACAGGGACCAGGGCAATCGCCACGGAAACGATCAGGACATCAGCTTCGAGCACTTCGTGTATCTGGACAGCCTGCTGTACTGGCGCCCTGAAGAGAACCGCTTTGTTGTTTTCCATCGTGGCACGCCCTTCGGGCAGGTTCGCGAGCTACCGGACATCGAGCCCTGTATCGACCGCTTCCGCGAACAATTCGGTGCGCCCTGGTTCGAGGACGAGCGTCAGGTGGTCTTCCGCTTGCCCGGTCAGCGTTCCGCCGCCGATTGATGTCGTTTCAAGCGGTGGCTCAGGCGCTGCTTGACCCACCACGAGACCACGATCAACGCCGCCAGCGCAACGATCGGCAGTCCCACTTCAGGGCGCAGCAGAATCTCTGGCCCCATCAAGTCGGGCGCATCCAGAATGGAGCCGATTCCACTGCCCAGAGAGGCGTAGATGACCGTCGATGGGATCAGGCCGGCCAGAGTGGCCAGGTGGAAATGACGGGCGCTGATTCGCGTGATGGCTGCTGCGGCATTGATCACGAAGAAGGGCGCGATCGGCACGATGCGCAGCAGCACCAGATACCAGTTGGCGTCGCGCTCGAGGATCACCAGCAGTCCAGCCAGCCGGCCTGCTTCTAGGCGCTGGCGCAGGCCCTGATCGGTGAAATGGCGGACCATGATGAAGGACAGCCCGGCAGCGATCAGCGAGCAGATCAGGGCGGCCAGAGAGCCGATGGGGATACCGAAGAGGTAGCCGGCGGTCAGGCAGTACAGGGAGCCGACGGGCAGGGCCAGGGTCGCCAGAACGATGAAAGAGATCATGTAGATTGTCAGCGCGGTCCAGAAGTGCGCCTGGATCAGTTCATCGACACTCAGCAGCAGCCGGGTTACCGGTTCCAGACCCCACAGGCCGAATCCCAGGATCACGGCGGCAACGGCCAGCATCAGTATCAGTCCTGAAGTCACCGGCCAGCGTTTGAAGGGCGACATCATGCGGCAGCCACCAGTGCTCGAGCCTGCTCGCAGGCCGCGTCCAGGTCGATCTGATCGAGATCGGTCTTGCCGGCCACGAATTCCCGCAGCAGTTTCCGCTGTCGATGACCGCGCGCCTGCGCCTCGGCGTAGGGGATCTCGGCGTGGAACATTACCATCTGGTAGCGCGGAATAAAGTCATCACCCAGGCGTGATTCGAGCGCCCAGGCGAGTGCTTTCATCAGGTGAAACTGGGGATCGCGTACCTGATCGCGCATCTCGATGTAGTTTTCGAGCGCCATCGCAGCGATGGCATCGGCATTGGGCTTGCGGGCCTTGAAGAACCGGTTCAGGGCCTCGGATGAGGGACCGAAGCGGTCAAAGTGATCAACGAGAATGCGCACGTCTTCCAGCGCTGAATTCATGCCCTGACCGTGGAAGGGCACGATCGCATGCGCTGCATCGCCAATCAGGATCGCCTGATCATCGAGGTGCCACTGATCGACATAGAGCGTGCCCAGAAAGCCGACGGGCCGGTTCGCGAGCTCCTGGGCCAGATCGCTGATCAGGTCCACGGCGTCGGGAAACTCGCGACGGAGAAAGTCCTGCATGGCCTGGTCATCAGCCAGGGCAGCAAAGCTGGGTTGATCGGGTCGTTCGGACTCGCGCGCCAGAAACAGGGTGCAGGTGAAGCTGCAATCGGGATTGGGCAGGGCAATCATCATGTAGCCGCCGCGCGGCCAGATGTGCAGCGCTTCGGGGGACAGCTGAAAATCGCCGTCCGCCCCCGGCGGAATCGTCAGCTCTCGATAGCCGTGGCCCAAGGGGGCTTCCGTAATGCCAAGGCGTGTCACCGAAGCCATCGCCCGGCGCACCGCTGAGCCTGCGCCATCGGCACCGATCAGCAAACGAAACGGAGCGGAATGACGCGATTCATTCTCACGAATGAAGTCCAGGTTGCGGGCGTTGAAATCGACG
>JBCDLQ010000067.1:0-8413 GCA_039414335.1 Pseudomonadota bacterium
AACTGTTTCATGATCTGAGTTCTCCAAAGGTCCTTCTTCACCAAGTGTATTCCCTAAACGCCCCAAAAAACACCGGGTGGCTAAATGGGGTCTCCATTCTTACAAACGCAGAAAGTCCGGGAAACCTGTCAGTCGTGTTGCATCGCTTGCAAAGGGCTTGTCGCAGCAGGTACTCTGAGCGGCTTGATCGGCCCTCTTTTTCTCTTACGCTCTACATTAAAGAATGACTTCCAAACTTTCCGCCCTGAATGAATGGGTGGATCAGGTCGCGACGTTGACGCGCGCTGACCGGATCCACTGGTGCGACGGCTCTGATGCCGAGAACGAACGGCTGACGGCCCTGATGCTCGAAAACGGTGATTTCGAAGCGCTCAATGCCGACACCCATCCGGATTGCCATATCCATCTTTCCGATCCGGACGACGTTGCTCGCGTCGAACATCTGACATTTGTCTGTACGCAACAGAAAGAGGATGCGGGTCCGAATAATCACTGGATGGCGCCGGCCGAAGCCCACGCGCTGATGAACGGATTGTTCGCTGGCTGCATGACCGGTCGCACGCTTTACGTCGTTCCCTACTGCATGGGCCCGATCGGTTCGCCCCTGTCGCGCTGCGGCGTGGAGATTACCGACAGTCCTTACGTTGTGGTCAACATGCGCCTGATGACGCGAATGGGTGCCGCCGCCCTGGAGCGCATCGAGCGAGACGGCCATTTCGTCAAGGGCCTGCACTCGACCGGCGAGCTGGATCCCGAGCGGCGATACATCATGCATTTCCCCGAAGAGCTGTCCATCCAGAGCTACGGCTCCGGCTACGGCGGCAACGCATTGCTGGGCAAGAAATGTCACGCGCTGCGAATTGCCAGCTTCCAGGCGCGCACGGAAGGCTGGTTGGCCGAGCACATGCTGATCGTTGGCATCGAGAATCCGCAGGGCGAGACCCGCTATATCGCGGCGGCCTTTCCTTCGGCGTGCGGCAAAACCAATCTGGCCATGCTTATTCCGCCTGAGGCCTATCGTGAAGCTGGCTGGAAGGTCTGGACAGTGGGTGATGACATCTGCTGGCTGCATCCGGGTGAAGACGGTCGCCTGTACGCGATCAACCCGGAAGCCGGCTTCTTCGGTGTGGCGCCGGGGACCGGGGCGAAGACGAACCCAAATGCGCTGGCCATGCTGGACCGGGAAGCGATCTTTACCAATGTCGCGACCACTGACGACAATCAACCCTGGTGGGAAGGACTGGACTCGCGCGTTCCCGCAAAGGATTGGCGAGGGCGCGATTTCGATCCGAAGAATGGACCGGCTGCGCACCCCAATTCCCGCTTCACCGTTTCAATCAAGCGCTGCCCGACCTATTCGGATCAGGCAGAGAACGCGACTGGCGTTCCTATTGATGCGATCGTCTTCGGTGGCCGACGTGCCGGACTGGCACCGCTGGTCCTCGAAGCCGAAGACTGGCGCCACGGCGTCTTGATCGGTGGTGCGATGGCTTCGGAAACGACCGCTGCTGCCGCCGGGCAGGTCGGCGTCATTCGTCGCGATCCGATGGCAATGAAGCCATTCTGTGGTTATCACTTCGGGGACTACTGGGAGCACTGGCTCGAAGTTGGCAGCAAGCTCAGCAATCCACCCAGCATTTTTCAGGTCAACTGGTTTCGCCGCGACGACGACGGCAACTTCATCTGGCCCGGCTTCGGCGAGAACCTGCGCGTGCTGGAGTGGATCCTGAACCGCACCAGCGGCAATGCGGAGGCCGTGAAGACGCCGGTGGGCCTGCTGCCGGCGCCCGGCGGCATCAATACGGACGGTCTTGATGAGCAGCCGGATCTCGACACCCTGCTGGCGATCGACCCGCAGCAGTGGCGTGAGGAGATGGCGTCGATTGATGGGTTCCTGGATGACTATGCGCCGCGCGTACCCCAAGCTCTGCGCGATGAGCTCGAGCGCGTCAGAACGGCACTGGCGGCGCGCTGAATGATGCGCCTGGAGCTGCCCCACGGCTCCAGGCGTGAGATTACTGGCCTTCTGACACATTGTTTCGGATGAAACGACCGGAGGCTATGGCAATCAAGGAGTTAGGCTCGGAATCCAGTCTGAGCTGAGGTTTACAAGACTTTAACAAAGGCCTTTTCATCCCTGACCGATGGTGCTAGTATCGGCCAAGAGTCGGAGAATCTGCGCCGAAATATTGCCCGTGGGTGGTGGTTCGGCGGGGGCTCTTCGCTCCGACAGCTTGCTGTCGATACTAGTATCGAATGCTGACTAAAAAGACACAATTGGAGAGTCTGATGAAGCACAACCGTAACCCACTTGCCTCGGCAATCCATTACGCGCTAGGCGCGACGATGGTTGCTGGCCTGGCAATGACCGCTGCCCCGGTCGCTGCCCAGGACGAAGAGGACACCCGCGACCTGGATCGTATGCAGGTCACTGGTTCTCGAATTACCCGCGCCAACATGGAAGGCGCTCTGCCCATCCAGGTTATTGACCGCCAGCAGATTGAGCTGTCCGGCCAGACCTCCGTCGCTGACCTGCTGCGCCAGCAGCCGATCAACAGCGCCGGTTCTTTCCGTCCGCAGTCAGGCAGCAGCGCTCAGTCGTTTGCTGGTCTGTCCCTGCGTGCACTGGGCTCAGGTCGTACCCTGATCCTGGTTGACGGACGTCGTGCACCGAACGCGCCGAACGTCGGTACCGCACAGGATTTGAACGCAGTGCCGCTGGCGGCCGTCGAGCGTATCGAAATCCTGGCTGACGGTGCTTCTGCTATCTACGGTGCAGACGCCATCGGCGGTGTTGTCAACATCATCACCCGTTCTGACTTCGAAGGCGTTGAAATGTTCGCCGGCATCTCTGATCCGGAGCAGCGCGGTGGTGACACTCGCGAAGCTGGCGTGATCTTCGGTGTTTCTGGCAACCGCGGCCGCATCATGGCCGGTGTGTCGAACAACAAGCGCGACATCATCTTTGCTCGCGACCGTGAATGGTCTCAGGGCGGTGCTTCGATCTTCTCGAACAACTTCCTGACCGCTGGCTTCAGCTTCCTTCAGAACCCGACCTTCGGCGCGGCGAACACCGCTGGCTGTAGCGGTCCGGGCTTCTCGATCAACGGATCGCTGTGTGCCTACGACTTCACTCTGGTTTCTGCCGATGAAGCTGAAGTCGAAAACCAGTCGCTGTTTGCTCGTTCACGCTATGACATCAACTCCGACTGGAGCCTTTACGGTAACTTCGGCCTGAGCCGCGTCCTGTCATTTGGTCGCTACGCTCCGGTTCCGTCCTCACCGTGGCTGGTTGGTGGCTTCGGCGCGATCGTGCTGAGCCCCGGCCTGCCGAACCACCCGGCGACGCCGCCGAGCGCCGGCGGTCTGAACCCGCTGTGGGAAGCCTATCAGGACGTCGCGAACGACACCGTTCTGCTGACCCACCGTTTCGCAGCCAACGGTCCGCGTGACACCAGCACCGATGCTCAGGTTTATGACATCGATGTCGGCGTTCAGGGTCGCATCGCTGACTTCGACGTTGATGCTGGCGTTCGCCGCACCGAGTCTCAGTACACTGAAATTGGTCGTAACTACATCGTGTCTGCTCTGGCTCAGCCGCAGTTCGACAGCGGTGCCTACAACATCTACGACCCGTTCAACGTTCCGCAGGACGTTCTGCAGTCCTTCACCGCTACCATCGGTCGTGACGCGCGCTACGTCTCTCGTCAGGCCTACGCGCAGGTGTCTACGGACCTGTTCGACATGGCGGCTGGCCCGGTCGGCTTCGCCTTCGGTGCCGAGTATCGCGACGAGGACTACAAGGACATCTACGATGACCTGCAGGCCAACGGCAACATCACCGGTTCCGCCGGTAACTCTGCCTTCGGCGATCGTGACCAGTGGGCCGTCTTTGCTGAGGCTGCTATCCCAGTGACCGACCAGCTGGAGTTCAACGTGGCCCTGCGTCACGATGATTACTCTGACTTCGGAACGGCGACTTCTCCGAAGATCTCCTTCCGTTACCAGCCGTTCGACGAGCTGACCATCCGTGGTTCTTGGGGTGAAGGTTTCCGCGCTCCGCCGCTGGAGATTCTGTCGGCCCAGCCGTCATTCTCCGCGGACAGCGTTGTTGATGCGGCAACGGCGACGGCTTTCGGTGTTGATCCGACCGAAGCGGTTCAGATCACGACCTTCGTGATTGCTAACCCGAACCTGGACGCAGAAGAGTCCGAGCAGTTCAGCTTTGGTGTGGCCTTCGAGCCGCTGGATTGGTTGAACGGTTCTATTGATTTCTGGAACATCGAAATCGATGGCCGTGTCGCTGCTATTGGTTCTCAGACCGTCATCAACTGTCTGGCTGGAACGCAGCAGAACTGCCCGCCGGGCTTGAGCGTTTTCCCGGCTGGTTCCAGCGGTCCGGATGCATCTCTGGGTCTGGGGTTGCTTCGCTCGGCTGACAGCGGTCAGATTCTGTTCGCACAGCGTGGCTTCGCAAGCTTGGGTACGATTGAAACCCAGGGTGTTGATATCAACCTGCGCACCAACTTCGACTTGGGCGAATGGGGCCGTATCAACAACGAGCTGCAGGCTGGCTACACCGATGAGTTCATCACCGATGACGGCAACAACGTCGCTGGTGATGCAAACCTGCCGGAATGGCGCGCAGTGCTGTCTAACACGTGGTCTTATGGCGATTTCACTTTCGCTTGGAACATGAACTACATCGGCGATCAGGACACGAGCCTGGCTGATCCGGACGTGGGTCTGGGTTCATGGATCACGCATGACCTCCAGTTGAACTACTTCACGCCGTGGGATGGTCGCATCACCATCGGTGCCACCAACATCGCCGACAAGGATCCGATCCTTGACGAAGGTGAAGGTCGTGGCTTCAACTTCAGCCTGTACAACGGCTACGGTCGCGTTCCGTACATCCGCTACCAGCAGAACTTCTAAATCGCCTCTGGCGATCTAGAGTTCAACAAGCAACATCACATGGCCCGGGTCTCCCGGGCCATGTTTTTTTTGAAAGTCTGCAATTGCAGATGATCATCCCCAACGACTGACTCCACGACCCAAGGCCCGAGTTCTCCATGAGCAACAGCACCGCTTCCCATGATCACTGGTCGGACTACTGGTCTTCCGGTGCCCTGACGTCTCTGCCTCAGGATTTTGCAGCGAACTATGACGGCGAAGTGGCCGAGTTCTGGAACACTCGGTTTTCCGAACTGGACGAGAAAGTCAGCGTGTTGGACGTCTGTACTGGAAACGGACCGATTGCGCTGTTGGCCGCGCGCTATGCCAGGGATCACGGCGCGAGCTGGTCAATCGATGCGGTCGATGCAGCGCGACCCGACCCTATGGTGATTGCGCAGCGTATTGGTGCCGATGCCGAGCTACTTGAGCGGATTCGATTCCAGGGTGAAACGGCGATCGAACTATTACCTTTCGAGACGGACGCCTTCGACTTGATCACGAGTCAGTACGGGCTTGAGTACGCTGACCTGGAACAGGCCGCAGGAGAGCTCGCCCGCGTGCTTTCTCCGGGCGGGACACTGGTCTTTGTCCATCACGCCGCGGACTCGGAGATGATTCGCACCATGGCGGCCGAGGCCGAAGACTACAGAACTCTGTCAGAGACGGGATTGCTCAAGATGGTCCGATCCTGGGCGAACGGTCAGCTGGCCGATCCGGATTTTTCCAAGCGATTGGAGTCACCGCTGAGGCGGCTGATGCAGCAGGCCCGGCGACCGGGGGCTTCGCCCTTGCTTGTTCAGGTTGCCCAGTCCTTCGGCAGCTTGCTCCAGATGCCCATGAATCTGCGTCGACAGCAGAAGAGCGCCGCAGCAGAGTTTGCTCGACAGTTGAGTTCCGGCCAGTCTCGTCTGGAAGATATGCTCCGAGTCAATCGGATGGTTGCCGGTTCCGAAGACTGGACAAAGCCCTTCGAAAAAGCGGGTCTCAAGCGAACTGACCAGGGAGAAATGATCTATCGAGGCCAGCATCAAATGGGTGGTTACCAGATCTGGTCACGCTGATTGGCGTACCGGTAATTCTCGCCGTGAGTCGGTCAGACTCCAGCCTCAGAGAATCTCATCACCCGTATATCGAAATCTGACGTTGAACGCGACGGTAATTCTCTCGGTATCACCATCGTAGGGCATCACTTCATGCAGTAGCCAAGAAGGGAAAAGCACCAGCTGGCCGGGCTGAAGGCGCATCATGATGGGCGCACCGCCAAATGGCCGTTTCAGTCTGGCTGTGGCCACATCGACATACATGGTTCCGTGATAGTTCGGATTGATAAAGGTCAGCTTGCCTGAGTCCGTTTCCGGGTCATCGCCGTCATGCCGGACGCAGTAGACCCCCGACCAGGAATGCAGCGGGTGATTGTGGGCCGCGAAATAGCCGCCCTGCCTAGTCAGATGAAACCAGGACTCGCAGCCATAATGCATCTTTGAAAGCATCGATCGGTCGTAGCCATTCAGCTCGGCGATCGTTCGGTACAGCTGCGCAAAACAGAACTCCTTCAACTTCTGGACGCAGGTCTCTGGCCAGTCGAAGAGATCGAACCGGCTTTCGAACAAGGTCTTGTTGCGTTTGACGCGCGGTTCCGGATTGCTGAACTGATCGCCGTGTGCGGCGCGTTCGGCAAACAGGGCACGCAAGTCATTGTTCAGGCCGCCCGGGTCCGGGTGATGGGCAATGACCAGAGGAATGGCGAATGCCGAAGCGATCTGGAACGGTGGTGGCGCGTCAGGAGTCATATCCCTCTCAAACTTGATTCAAACTGCTTCCAATTCTATCAAGCCATCGCGATGACTACGGCCGACCAGACTTGAATCGATAGCCAGATTGGCTATGATCTGGCTCGGGGAGACTGGGAGAAAGGCAATGGGGCGGAGCGTTTCAACGCTTCCTCTGATAGCAGTAGCCATCATGACCGGCCTTTGGGCCTGGCCAGGGTCTGTGCTGTCATCGAATAATCCTGCGGTTCGCATGCTGGGCGTCGCCGATGGCCTGCCGGATCATCATGTTGAAGCCCTGGTGCAAGATCGTGATGGCTTTGTCTGGATCGCTACGCGCAATGGACTGGTTCGCCATGAGGGGCAACGACTGCGCATGATGCGGGTTGACGCGACGGACCCGCTCGCCTTGCCTGGCGCCAACGTTCAGACCCTCGCAGCGGCGTCCAATGGCCATGTTTGGGCGGCCATTGAAGGTTATGGCCTGGTCGAGATCGATCGGCGTATGCGAGTGGTCCGGCAACTCAAGCCGCAGGCCCAGCAGGGACGTTTGCTCGATGCGGATATCTGGGCCCTTGCCGAAGGCTGCGATGACACGCTTTGGATCGCCTTTTCGAATGGTGGCCTGGCACGTTATTGGACCTCGACGGATTCCCTGCAGCTGATCCCTCAGACCGAGGCCCATGGTTTGATCGAGCGGGCCTATCAGATGGATGTACTGGTTGATGCGTTTTGCAATGTCTGGGCGCTTCAAAGCCACCGCCTGGCCGTTCTGGAGGAGGGTGCTGGAACACGCTTCCAGCCTGTCCTCGATCGACAAGCTGGGGAGCCCTTGATGATGTCGATTCGAGCGATTCCCGATCGAGCTATCGGACTGTTCCAGGGAGAATCGATCACGTCGATCCGACGCGCAGACGATGGCTGGAGGATCGAGCCTTTGGTCGACGCACCCGGCGTCGTTGTGGATGGCGTTCAGCATGCAGACGGCTGGTGGAGTCTCTCCACTTTTGCAGGGCTGCTTCGCTGGCATCCAGACACGGGTCAACAAGCGCTGATCGACGCGTCGCCAGGCACCTACGATGGTCTGCCGAACAACGAGCTGTTTCATTTGCTACTGGACCAGGACGGAGGTCTATGGGTTTCCGTTGCCCGCAGTGGCGTGGCCTACCTTTCCCCTGATGTCTGGGCATTTGATCGCTTTCGTAGGGCTGCCGGTGGTCAGGGGTCCTTGCCGATGCAGGCGGTCTATGCCCTGCTGCCGGACGAAGAGCCTGACCATCTTTGGATTGCCGGGAGAACCGAGGGCCTGCATCGACTGAATCTTGAAGATGGTCATGTGCAGTCTGCAGGGGCCGTCTTTGACCGAGCGGTGCTCGATCGCTTCGAGCGGATCAATCGCTTGTCTCGGGTGGGTAGTGAACTGATCATCGCCTGGACCAGTCAGGTTGACGCCTTCGACACCGAATCACGTCAATTTCGTCAACTGTTCGATAGCCCCGGTCTGGCCAATGGCACGGTCCGCCGTATCGAAAGCGATCATCAGGATGAGCTTTGGCTGGGCCTGTACGAAGGCGACCTGCTGCGTTATCAGCGCTCTTCGGGACAGCTCGAGCGCTTCAGTCCGAGCGACCAGTCCCTTGGCCAGCCGAACTGTGCGGGAATCACCGGGATCACCCGGGACCCGG
>JBCDLQ010000068.1:0-8251 GCA_039414335.1 Pseudomonadota bacterium
AGTCAGCAGCGCCAACAGCGCCAGAATTCCAGTGAGTCTCAGACCGCTGCTGATTCGATCAGGTGCGTCCATAGATGTCCTCCAGTCTTTCGATGTCGTCTTCACCGAAATAGGACCCGGTTTGCACCTCGATTATTTCAACGGGCGTCTGCTCGCGGTTCTCCAGTCGGTGCAGACTGCCGACGGGGATCTCGACGGTCTGACCCGCCTTGAGATTGAATTCGCGGTCATTCAGACGCACGCGCGCCGTGCCGCCGACCACGGTCCAGTGTTCACTGCGCTTTTCGTGACGCTGCAGCGACAAGACGCCGCCGGGTCGGACCACCAGGCGCTTGACCTTACAGTCATCGGCGTCTTCGAGCACCGTGTAGCTGCCCCAGGGCCGATGGACCGTACGGTGATACACCGCCGATTCGTGATCCTTTCGGGTCAGCTCATCGACGACCACCTTGACCTCTTGGGCGCGATCTCGACTGGCGACCAGCACCGCATCGCCCGTATCGACGATGACCAGGTTGTCGACGCCAACCGCCGCCACCAGGCGTTTTTCGCCCTGGACGAAGGTGTTGCGTGAATCGACCAGCACGCCCTCACCCTGCACCCGATTGCCCGAAGAGTCGGTCTCGTAGAGCTCGCTGATCGCCTGCCAGGAGCCGATATCGCTCCAGCCACAGTCGACGGGCACCACGGCCCGTCGATCCGCCTTTTCCATGATGGCGAAATCGACGGAGTCGGGACGAATCTGAGCGAAGGTGGTGCCATCCAGTTCCAGCGGCTCGACCTCCGTGTCCGAAGCAGACCAGGCAACGCGCACGGCGTCGAGAATATCCGGCGCGTGCGCTGCCATCGACTCGAGAACGCTACGCGCCCGGAAGCAGAACATGCCGCCGTTCCAGAGATACTGCCCGGATTCGTAATAACGTCGCGCGGTCTCCAGATCCGGCTTCTCGACAAAGGCTTCGATTTCCTGAGACGCCTCGTTCAGATCAGCGCCGGCGCGGATGTAGCCAAACCCGGTTTCCGCATGCGTCGGCTGAACGCCGAGGCAGGTCAGCCAGCCGTCCATGGCCAGTTGATGGGCCTGACCGACAGCGGCCTCAAAGGCTGCCGTATCGCGGACCAGGTGGTCGGCTGGTAGCACCAGCAGGCAGGCTTCTTCACCAAAGCGCTGTTCGACCCAGAGTGCAGCGGCCGCGATGGCGGGGGCCGTATTGCGCCCTTCGGGCTCAAGCAGAAAATGGTGCGCGACCTCGGGTTCGCTCTGCTGGTAGAGATCTCGCGTCAGAAAGTAGTAGTCGCGACCCGTCACGGTCAGCGTTTGCGGGACGGACGCCACGCGCGCAGCGCGCTCGATCGTGCTCTCGGCCAGCGTCTGACCGGAGGCCAGGCGCATGAAGGGCTTGGGATGCGCGCGACGTGACACGGGCCACATGCGCGTCCCAGCCCCGCCGGACAGGATCACCGGGATCAGGATCGGCGGATCGCTCATCGATCCTTCGCCTGCGACGTCATCTGTTGCGCCCATTGTTCCAAACACTCCTCAAGTGCAATGTCCACGCTCGCCAGCGTCGTCCCGGTCATGTCCTCAAAGCGCGAGCAATCGAGTACGGACCAGGCTGGCCGCTTTGCCTTCTGCGGCCAGGCGTCCGAGCCGATCGCCTCGACCTCGACCGATTTCGGGACCCATCCGCGAGCCTGAGCGATCGAGATGGCGCGTTGCGCAAATTCATGCCAACTCATGGCACCCTTCCCCGCCACGTGCACGATCTCGGGACTCGCCAGCTCTGCCAGGGATCCCAGTAGGGCCCAGCTGGCCTGCGCCAGCGAACCTGCCCAGGTCGGTGACCCCACCTGATCGGCCACCACACGCAGGCTGTTTCCACCAACCGCCCGATTCAGGATGGCTGTCAGGAAATTTCCCGGCAGCGCGCTGTATACCCAGGCGGTGCGGACGATCAGCGCCCGAGTACCTTGCGCCAGTACCGTCTGCTCGCCCGCCCACTTACTGCGCCCGTAGGCCGAGGCCGGCCGGCATGGGTCCGCTTCAGTCCATCCCCGGCCCGGCTGGCCGTCGAATACATAATCAGTCGAATAGCTTATCAGGCCGGCGTCGTGGTTGCGGCTCCAGGCCGCCAGCCAGGACGGCAGATCTCGGTTCAGGATCAGCGCATGGTCTTCGTGGTCTTCGGCGTCATCCACCGCCGTCCAGGCCGCCGGATTGATGATGCAGTCGGGCTGGATTGCGTCAAGCAGCCCCTCGACCGATGGTCGATCGCTCAGATCACAAGGCCATTGCTCGTGCTCGCGATGGGAGGCGATCAGTTCTATGTCGTCAGGACAATGCTCGATCAGGTGCTGGCCGAGCTGGCCCCGTGCGCCGGTCAGGAGGACGCGCATGTCGGCAGATCCGCCGGGGCCAGATCACTCAAACTCGGCGCCTGACGGTCCTTGACGGAGAGTTCCGGCGTCTCGATGCCCCAGTCCACGCCAATATCCGGATCATTCCAGGCAATCGAACGATCCTGGGGACCGCGATAGGGGCGCGTGCAAAGATAGTTGAAGGTCGCCGTCTCGCTCAGCACCAGGAAACCGTGGGCAAAACCTTCGGGCACCCAGAGCTGATTCTGGCGCTCGGCGTCGAGCTCACGGGCCACCCACTGGCGAAAATTCGGCGAGTCAGGGCGGATATCGACGGCAACATCCAGAACGCGCCCGCTGGAAACCCAGACCAGCTTGCCCTGGGGCTCGGGCCACTGGAAATGCAGACCGCGCAGCACGCCCTTGACCGAGCTGGAAGCATTAGCCTGAACGAAATCGGGTCCGATACCGTGTTCGACATAGCGTTCGCGACGCCAGGTCTCGACGAAGCGACCCCGATCGTCTCCAAAAACCTGCGGATGGACTTCGAGCACACCGTCAAGTTCGGTGGCCTCGACGTTCACGATTGGAAGCCCGCGCTGGCCACGAGCCGCAGGTAGTCGCCGTAACCGCTCTTGGCCAGCGGCTCGGCCAGCGCCAGCAGCTCGTCCCGGCTGATCCAGCCCTGGCGAAACGCAATCTCTTCTGGACAGGCCACGCGCAGGCCCTGGCGTGATTCCAGCGTCTCGATGTAGCTGGCGGCCTGCTGCAGGGAGGCATGGGTGCCCGTGTCCAGCCAGGCGTAGCCACGGCCCATGGTTTCAACCGTGAGATCACCGGCGTCCAGATAGCACTGGTTCAGATCGGTGATTTCCAGCTCGCCACGTGCCGAAGGCGACAGGCCAGCGGCAAAATCACAGGCCCGATGGTCGTAGAAATAGAGCCCGGTGACGGCGTAATTCGATCGGGGCTGCGCTGGCTTCTCCTCCAGAGATAGCACCTGCCCTTCGCTGTCCATCTCGACCACGCCGTAGCGTTCAGGATCGCTGACCCAATAGCCGAAGACCGTCGCTCCCGCTTCACGCACTGATGCATTCGCCAGGAGTTCGCGCATGCCACCGCCGTGAAAGATGTTGTCACCGAGAATCAGGCAGGAAGGCTGGCCGTCAATGAAGTCGCGGCCGATGATGAAGGCCTCGGCCAGCCCGTTCGGCTCTTCCTGAACCGCATAGCTCAGCTCGATGCCCCACTGGCTGCCGTCGGCCAACAGCCCCTTGAACAGCGCCTGCTCATGCGGTGTGGTGATGACCAGCACCTCGCGAACACCGGCCTGCATCAGGGTGCTCAGTGGGTAGTAAATCATCGGTTTGTCGTAAACCGGCAGGAGCTGCTTGCTGATGACCTGGGTCAATGGGTAAAGACGAGTGCCGGAGCCACCGGCGAGAATGATACCCTTGCGGCTCATGACCCACCTCCAGTCCGTGCCGTGCCGAGTCGTTCAGACCGATAGCGGCCGTCGCGAATTCGCTGCCACCAGTCACGCTGGTTCAGGTACCAGTCCACCGTCTGTGCCAGGCCACCGGCGAAGTCCACCGATGGGGCCCAGCCGAGTTCTTTCTGAATGCGACCCGCATTGACGGCATAGCGTCGATCGTGACCGGGCCGGTCCTGTACGTAGCGAATCAGTTCACGCCGAGGGCGGTCCGCCGGCACGCGCTCATCGAGCAGGTCGCAGAGCAGATGAATCACGTCCAGATTGGCCATTTCGGCGTTGCCGCCAACGTTGTAGACCCGCCCCGGCTGTCCATTGGCCAAGACGCGCTGGATCGCCGTGCAGTGATCGCCGACAAACAACCAGTCGCGGCGCTGCTGACCATCGCCATAGACCGGCAGCGGTTCACCTTCCAGCGCATTGATCAGCATCAGGGGAATCAGCTTTTCTGGGAACTGATAGGGCCCGTAGTTGTTGGAGCAATTGGTGATCATCACCGGCAGGCCGTAGGTCCGATGCCAGGCGCGGGCGAGGTGATCGGCGGCCGCCTTGGAGGCAGCGTACGGTGAGTTCGGCGCATAGCGATGCTGCTCATCGAAGGCCGCATCGTCAGGGCCCAGCGTGCCGTAGACCTCGTCCGTAGACACATGGACAAAGCGAAAGTCATCGTTCGCTCCGGCCTTCCAGTAGTCCAGGGCACAGTCCAGCATCATCTGAGTGCCCAACACGTTGGTGCGGATGAAGGCGGTGGGGTCGTCGATTGACCGGTCTACGTGGCTCTCGGCGGCAAAATGCACGATGCCGTCGGGCTTGTGCTCCGCAAGCAGCCGTTGGACGAGTACCCGATCTCCGATATCGCCCTGAACGAAGGTATGGCGCTGCGGATCGAGATGGGCGACAGATTCACGATTGCCGGCATAGGTCAGCAAGTCGAGATTGATGACCCGAGTATTCGGGTCGTCCAGCGACTGTCGAACAAAATTGCTGCCAATGAAGCCGGCACCGCCGGTGACAAGTAGCGTGCTCATCGGATGGAAAACCTTTGGGTCGGACCTGGGCCTGATGGCGGCCGGTGGCCGCCACGATCAGAAGGGAATGTCGTCTTCGATATTGCCGCCGCCAGCCGGCGCGGGTGCAGGGGCCGGGCTGTTGCCATAGCTTGACCGTCCGCTGTCTCCCAGCGGCTCGCTGCCGCCGCGGCTGTCGAGCATCTGCATTTCGTTGGCGACCACCTCGGTGGTGTAACGGTCATTGCCGTCGCGGTCCTGCCACTTCCGGGTCTGCAGTCGACCTTCGACATAGACCTTCGAGCCCTTGCGCAGATACTCACCGGCAATCTCGGCCAGCTTGCTGAACATGACCACCCGATGCCATTCGGTCTTTTCCTGCATGTCGCCGGATTGACGATCACGCCAGGTCTCGGACGTTGCCAGAGACAGATTGGTGACGGCGCTACCGCCGGCCGTGTGGCGGGTCTCGGGATCGGACCCCAAATTGCCGATCAGGATGACTTTGTTGATTCCTCGGGCCATGAGATTCGGGCCTTCCATCAGTCGTTGAAAAGAGGAAGGCAGTCTAGCACAGGGCTACCGCCAGACCGCTGCGAAAACGTCGCGTCGGGACCTGAGAAATCGACCCGGTCGCCAGTGAAGCTTTCACCCTATGCAGAGGCCCCAGGCTCGTATAATGGCGGGCTATGAATTCCGTGACACCCCTCCCCCAGCCGGGAACCCTGCACGATGTCCTGGCGCTGACAGCGGCCGATCGCGCCGCCGTGGACCAGTTGATCACTGATCGCTTGCGCTCGGACATCGCCCTGGTCAACCAGATCAGCCAATACATCATCGGCAGCGGCGGCAAGCGCCTGCGCCCACTGCTCCACTTGCTCGCAGCGCGCGCGGCCGGCTACGAGGGCGACCAGCACATCCAGCTGGCGGCCATCATCGAGTTCATCCATACGGCCACCCTCTTGCACGATGATGTGGTCGACGAATCCAGCCAGCGGCGCGGCCGCGACAGCGCTCACACGATCTGGGGCAACGCCGCCTCGGTCCTGGTGGGTGACTTCCTCTATTCGCGGTCCTTCCAGCTCATGGTTGAACTGGATCAGTTCGAGATCATGCGCATCCTGGCCGACATCACCAATCGCATCGCCGAAGGGGAAGTGCTGCAGCTGATGCAGATGGGTAACGCCGAGCTCGACAGTGCCGGCTACTTCCAGGTCATTTCCGACAAGACCGCCTGTCTCTTCGCTGCCAGCGCTCGCCTGGGCGGCGTGCTGGCTCGACGCGGCGATTCGGTCAATGAAGCGCTGGCCGATTTCGGACTGCTGCTGGGCCAGGCCTTTCAGATCACCGACGATGTATTGGATTATCGCGCTGATGGCGGCGACCTGGGCAAAAGCCTCGGTGACGACCTCGCCGAAGGCAAGGTAACGCTGCCCCTGATCATTGCCCTGAGACGCAGCGACGAGGCCACTCGGACGGAACTGGTCGAGATGATCAGCAGCGGTGGCAGCCCGGACTACGCGCACGTGCGCGGCATCATGGACGAAGTCGGTGCTCTGGACGCGGCCATGGCACAAGCCCGCGAACTCAATCAGCGGGCGCTGGACTGTCTGGAACTGCTGGATCAGAGCCCCGAACGCCAGGCGCTGGAAGTGATCTGCGACTACGCCGTCGATCGCTCTCGCTAGGGTCTCAGACGACCGCCAGGTCAGCGATGGCCTTGCGGAAGCGATCCCCTCGTTCTTCAAAATCCCTGAACTGCGGAAAGCTGGGCGCGCCCGGCGACAGGAGCACCGTTTCACCTGACCCTTGCTGGGACGCGGCGCAAGCCACTGCACTTTCAATGTCATCCACCTGGCGAACGGCCGATGCGTCGACAGCAGCACCGGCAACAAGCGCCTCGACAACGGCGCGGCCATTGTCGGGCAAGGTGATCAGTCCCGCCAGGGGATGATCGCGGCACCATCCAACAACGGGGGACCAGTCAGCGGAACGCTCCAGTCCCCCGGCGATCAACACAACTCGTTGATCTCTAAGTGATTCCAGGGCCGCTCGCGTTGCGTGCGGTGACGTTGCGATGGAGTCATTGACCCAGTCCGAACCCTGCGGGCCCGTGATCCGCTCGAGCCGGTGCACGAGCGGTTTGAAGCTGCGCAGGGCCTGCAGCGACACGTCCCTGTCGGCGCCCAGCAGTTCCGCGGCCTGTAACGCCAGGGCCGCATTGTCCAGATTATGGCGACCGATCAATTGGAGCTCATTCAAAGTCAGCAGGCTCTCGGAGCCGTGAAACAAGCCGTCGCCATCGCGATGAAAGGTCGACGGCTGATTACCCATGACACGCCCCTCGATGGAGCGAGTCGCTTGCTCGAGAATCGGATCCTGGCCGTTGATCAGCAAGGGACGACCGGATAGCAGCGCGGCCAAACGAAGCTTGCAGCCGTAGTAGGCCGCCTCGCTGCCGTGCCAATCCAGATGTTCGGGAAACAGACGCGTGATCAGGCCCAGGCTGAGCAAACCCTCGAGATCCGCCAGCTGATAGCTGGACAGTTCGGCGACCATCACATCGAAGTCAGAATCCAGATGGTCAAGCAGCGGAACGCCGATATTACCGGCCAGCACGACCTGCTGGCCGTTGGCGCGCAGCAAATGGGCCATCAGGCTGGCCGTCGTGCTCTTACCTTTGGAGCCGGTCACTCCAACGATGCGAGCCTCGGGCCGTTCGCTCAGGAAAATCGTTGCCGGATTGAGGACTCGACCGCCGCCTTCCCGGAAGGCCACTAGCGCCGGATGGTCCGCGCGAATTCCCGGCGAGCGAATGGCAACATCGAAGGCGCCCAAGCCCGTATCCAGCGAAGCCACCTTGCCTGGCAGCCCGGAGGGCAACTCACCCGCTTCCGTCCAGACCGAAAGGTCGGCGCACTGTCCGCGCTGACTGAGCACCTGATAAGTACTCTGGCCTTCCCGTCCAAAACCCAGCACGACCACCCGCTGTCCCGCCAACGCCTCAATCCGCATCGATCAGATCCTCAGGTAGACGATGCGGGCCGCCCGCCCGGCACAAGGCATCCAGGCTGGGAACGACCAGTCCATCCAGCAGGGGGCGAAGCTTGCTGACGACTGCATGCTGCGACCACGCCGGCTGTTCGCTGAGCGCAATCAGAGCGGCCCGGGCTTCATCGGCCTCACCCACGCACTCGAAAGGCTTGACCTCATCGAGCGCCATCAGCGCCTGAAATCCTTCCGCTTGATCAACCCGCTTGAGCAGATCGGCACCAAAAACTCCCCTCAACTGGTCGGGCGTCATGAACGGCGCAAGGCAGAGAAAGACAAAGTGGCACTTCGGGCATTGGCCGCACCAGCGCTTTCCACGCGGCCCGTCGAGATGAAAGTTGCG
>JBCDLQ010000069.1:0-8231 GCA_039414335.1 Pseudomonadota bacterium
ACGAGAAAGGCACCAACAATATCGGCTCAGTTGGCTAGCGAATCCAGTGTCATTGGTCTACCACTCCGTCTTCAGAGCGCCGATGGCGCCACTCCAAAATCAGAAAAATCGCGCCACAGGCCGCCGCACCGTAGATATACAGGTTCGACAGCCAACCCGCAAAGAGATAAGCAGGATCATCCGAAAGTCGGAAGTGCAGCAAGCCATGCACGATCAGAAAGGCTGCCGCGAGAATTCTGACGTTGGATCGCCAACGCTCTCCGGGATGGTGGACCAACGCGAGAATCAGAAAGAAGAGCGGCAGGTGTAGCGCCACGAAAACCATGCCAGCCGTCGGATCCGGCAGCGTCCTCAAGTGGAACAGAAGGCGCCATTCCTGATGGATCACGGCATCCAGCTCGTGCGTGAACAAGGCCGAAAGACCCAGATAAAAGATCAGTGTCCTTGGCCAGCTCGTCACTCTTTTTGCATCCTCTTGGCGACCTCAGCTCTACGGAGTGCTGCCGTGCTTGGAGCCGGCTTGGCGAAGTGAAGGGGGCGGCCAGCTTGTGCTCGGGTCATAGGCAGGATCTCCTGGGCTGCGACTGGCGATCAACCGGTTGCCGATCCCCGATCACTCATCTCTATCCGATTGCGTCCCTTTTCCTTGCCGCGATACAGCGCCTTGTCTGCTCGCTGCAAGACCGACTCGAAGGATTCACCGGACCGTGCCAGCGCCACTCCGATCGTAGCGGTAATCGAATGCGACTGTCCTTCATGCACAATCGGCTGACCGACGATCACCTTCGAAATCCTTTCCGCCACTCGACGAACCGTCGATGGGTCGCAAGCGGTCAACAGGGCCAGGAATTCTTCACCGCCCCATCGAGCAACGACATCCTTGTCTCGCATGACCTCGGAAATTCTTCTCGCCACTTCCATGAGCACCGCATCGCCCTGCTCATGACCGAATTGATCATTCACTCGCTTGAATCGATCCAGATCAATCAAGATCAATCCGATGGAAGCCGGCGCGCCCCCCAGTTCGAGCTCAGCCTTGGCGCGCGCAATCAGGAAGCGGCGATTGGCCAGACCCGTCAGAGTGTCCGTATTGGCGAGCAGATCCAGCTTGCGGTTTGCGGCCGACCGAACTCGGACCTGCTGAACGGCAAGCCAGAGAGCGACGAGCAGAAGCGCCGAAGCCACACCGGCCAACCATGACAGTTTTCGACTCCTATCCAGTCTGAGCGCTTGCAGTTCAGCTTCAAGACTCAGCCGATCGATGCGCTTCTCCCGTTCGAGCAACTCCATGGTCACCTGGAGTACCGTGGCCTGATTTTCGGCAGCGAGACTCTGCTGTCGCAACTGCGTTTGGGCCAGCGCTTCCCGTTGCCGCGTCTCGGCGTCGAGTTCGCCCGCGGCCGATTCCAGCTCAACTAGATAACTGTGCGCGAACACCAACCAACGGGGTTGATCCGCTGCGATCGACCGTTCCAGAGCCTCGGACAGAAAGATCCGGGCCTGTCCGAGATTACCCAGCAAGCGGTTGACGTCACCGACTTCGAGCAAGGCATAGACAATGATCTGTTCCTGCTCTAGATCGCGAGCCTGTTCCAGTACTTCGACGAAGGTCTCCAGTGCAGGCCCATGCTCGCCACGCCATTTCTGAATCATGCCGTAGTTATTCAGACGCATGGTTTGCTGCCGTCGAGTGGCCAAGGGCAAGGCCATGGCCGCCTCCATCGTTTCCAGGGCATCATCCAGCTGCCCCAACGCACCAAGCATCGACGCCTTCATCACCAGGAGATTGGCTCTGAGTTCAGACTCGGAATCTGCCTCCAACAGCGCCAGCCCCCTTTCGATCAGCGCCAGCGACTGCTGATAGCGGCCCATCTCGCCCAGCAGACCCGCCGTGTCCCGGTAGATCTCAGCAAAGGACAGGGCATCCATATCAGATTCGACCAACTCCACCGCCCGATTCATGGCGTCCAGCGCGCGCTCGAAATCTGATAGCAGGGCGTAGGCGCGGCCCTTCGACCGAAGCGCAAAGACCCGGTCAGCGCGAGACTCTGCTCGGCGTTCCAGGTCCACGGCGGCCAGGATCATCTCGCCAAACTCAGCAGCGGCTTCATGTCGTTCGATGTGCGCACGAAGTGCAGCGAAGTCTGCGTCCGGTGGCAAATCATCATCAGCCCAGGCAACGCTGACCGCGAGCAGGGCCAGCGTCAGCATCAACGACGCATAGACCCGAAAGTGGCGACTGCGGCGCAGGCCCGAACGCCCTCGCGATGGGGACAGGCTGGGTTCTTCGAAGACCTTATCCATGTTCTCGAAAGCTTAAACCGGCCCGCATTCGAGGTCCATTATTGATAGCGGGTGGGGTCGGTCACGCCTGCTTCTTCGAAGCCTGCGCGTCGGAGTCGACAGGAATCACAAACGCCGCAAGCGCGTCCCTCATGATCGGCTTGATAGCAGGAAATCGTCTCCGAGTAGTCCACGCCGAGTGCGGCACCCCGCTGGATGATCTCCGCCTTGGTGAGATGGATCAGCGGCGTATGGATACTGAAACGACCGCCTTCATCGCCCACCTTGGTGGCCAGGCTGCAGAGGTCCTCGAAGGCGGCGATGAACTGCGGGCGACAGTCGGGGTAACCCGAGTAGTCGACCGCATTGACGCCGATGAACAGATCGAGCGCATCCTGGACTTCGGCGTGACCCAGGGCCAGCGCCAGCATCAGCGTGTTGCGCGCCGGCACGTAGGTGACAGGAATGCCCTCGCCCATCTCCGTGGGCACATCAATGTTGTCGGTGAGTGCCGAGCCACCGATGGCGCGCAGATCCACCTTCACCACGCGATGGGACGAAGCTCCCAGAGATTCACTCAACGCTTCGCTGGCCTTGAGCTCTGAACGATGACGCTGACCGTAATCCACGGCCAGCGTGTGGCAATCAAAGCCCTGGTCACGGGCCATGGCCAGTACGGTCGACGAATCCAGCCCGCCTGACAGCAACACCACGGCTTTCTTCGCATCCGCCATCAATTGCTACTCTTTCTTGAATCAATGGAACAGGTTAACTGATCAAACGGGGTCATGAGGGCAAGCCGGGAACCTGACTTCTTGAGGGCGTTCAAAGTGAAAACTGCTCGCACCATTTGCCGCCTCGGCCCGCAATGGAAACGGCCCGGATAAGCGGACCGTTTCTTCTGAAGTCAGCGCCTGGCGATCAGGGCTGCTGCTCGAAGCGGTCTGCGTAGATCGGATCACCACGACCGAAGTCATCATTGTTGCGGGGCTGCAGCTTGTAGTTATTGAAGGAGAACCAGCCGATGCCGCGCAGGAAGAGGTACTCATCGTTCAGCGAAGGATTGATGGTCAGGCTGGTACTGAAGGCATCGCCTCGCGCATCGCCACTACCGTCACTGAACAACCACTCATCGAAGTCGTCCGGAGCATCCGGATTTTCATTGGTGATGATCACGTCGGTGAACTCGATCAACACGCTCTCCCACTGCTCGGAAACCATCGCTGAGGTCTGATCAAACTCGCTGGTGGCCAAGGGCTGCGGCGCCAGCTCAGTGGCTGTCTGGATGAACTCGATCTGTTCGTTGAACGACAGCTGGGTCAGACCGAAGGGATCCGTAACCACCCCGATGACTCGAATCTCATCGCCACGCTGTGGATTGGCCGAGGAGAAGTTTCCGATGACGCGCAGGCCGCTATACGGGCCGCCACCTGCTTCCTGGATGACGGCCGTGGCCGGGCTGCCGATCTCGTTCGGTGCGGCAGTCACGATGCCATCCACGCGTACGATCTGCCCGACGAAGGGCGAAGCGTCATCAACGGAGACATCAACAGGCGTCTGAACCTCGTAGATGGACACGTCCGGCACCAACGTGGTTTCCCAGGTCGCATCGACATTGACCGGTGAGGTGCCGACCTGTCCGGTCGCAAGGACATCATTGAACAAGGAGCCGCTGGCCGCGGGGTCGATGGCCAGCACAAGCTCGAAGCTGATGGCGTTGCCCGCAGGCAAGTCCGGGAAATTCCAGAGCACACTGCCGGGCGACGAGAGATCCGGTACGACACCGCTGGAGTCACTGATGTAAGTCGTATTGGCGGGCAGGTCATCGATGACCAACAGGCCCGTGACGTCATCAATCACACCAAGATTTTCTACATCAATCTGATAGGTGATCTGTTCGCCAGCCACGGCAAATGCCGGGCCCACCTTCTGAATCTCCACGTCGGGCCCCTCGGCAACGATCACGGACACATTGTCGATGCCATATTCATCGCGACCGCCCCCACCCGTACTGTCATCACCCGACCACCGCAGGAAGAACTCCCCGTTGGCGGCAAGCGACAGTCCAGTGATCGTCGCCATCCGATCGGTCACAGCCCAGCTCGCTGGACTATCCGCAGTACCGGGCGTCGTGAAATTCGCCTCGGGCACGGGAACATAGGTCACGTCGTCGAGCGAGTACTCGAGATTCAGCGTGTTGGCTCGATCCGCGTTGTTCAGCGTCCAGACTTGATAGGACACTTCAAGGGTCGACACGTCGCTTCCGCTGCCGTTGATCAAACGAGCGGTGATGGCGCCGGGAGTGAAATCACTGCCCGTGGGCTGAATGCCCTGAATGATGTTGCCGCCCGTCGAGAAGGCGTAGGCACCGCCGGAAACGACATCGCCCGGCGAGCTACCGCGCGCGAAGTCTCCCGTGTCATGCGTGCCGCCAAAGCTACCATCACCATCCGAGAAACCGGTCACTCGCCAACGATCCGAATCGAGCTGGCCGGCACCGGGGTTCGGCACGTAGCCATTCCCGCCATAGAACTCGAAATTTTCGAAAATGAACTGATTGGAACCGCCAGCCAGGCAGAGCGTCGTGCTGGAAAAGGCCGCTAACATCAGCCCGGCGCGTGCGAAATTCTTGATCATGACAATGCTCCCTCAACTGATTGTTCGCCCCATTAGCGCGCCAGTTTAGCGCTAACGGATGACCGTTGGATAGCGCAGTCAGATCGCCCCTGCTCAAACGACAACGGCCCGGGAGTCCCGGGCCGTTGCTCAGTTCAAGAAGAGATTTCGCTTAAGGCAACTCTTCGAAGCGATCGCGGAACAGTGGATCCGGGTCCGCATCGGTATCCAGCACCAGCACCAGACCATCGTGGTCTGATGAGCGGGCAATCGACATTTCATCGTCTGCAAAGCCCAGCCAGTAATCGGCGTTGCCGCGCGCGAATCCGAAATCGCTGAAATAGCGATTCGCCGCACGGTTCAGCAGGGCATGATCCAACGCCTGCGAGACACCGCGATTGTTGTTGTTCTCCAGGAAGGTGAAGGAGTAACGCTCGCCGGCCTGAAGGGTGTCGATGGCGTTGAACAGCGCAGGCGAGACCTGATTGGAAGGATCAAAGCCCGGCATCATCGCGTTCTCGATATTGACCAGGTTCTGGTCTGCCACGGCGGTGCCGCTGATCAGGCCGACCACGTCGACGTAACCGTCCGTGAATTCGAAGGCGTTCAGATCACCGATCACGATCACCGGAAGATTGACGTCCGCATCCTGGCGAGCCTGCACCTTGGCAGCCACAGACTGGGCCTGCTCGTGGCGCTTCAAGCGCACGCGCGATTCGTCATCGATGCCGCTGAGCGAACGCAGGTGGCTGTTCATGAGAACGAAGGGCCACTCCGTGGTCTCCGTGGGGCCATCAAAGATGAAGCGACCTTCGAGCGTCAGCACGGGACGATCATGCAACGGCGTATTGTCCGAACTCAGACACTCGTCTTGACCCTCCAGGAAGACAGCATCTACCGTCACTCTGCTTTCATTGACCAGGAAACCATTGTTGATATCGCCACGGTCATTGCCCTTGATCAGATACGGCGTGTAAGCCGGGCCGCCGCGCTGATTGGAGATGATGTCCGCGAGGGCCTGCAGAGTGGCGACACTCTCGACTTCCTGCAGCGCGATGACGTCCGGCGCGCCCATGCCCTGAATGATCGTGTCGGCCAGTTTGTTCAGCTTGAGCTGGTATTCCGCTGGCGTCAGCACCTCGCGATCATCGGCGATGTAGCCGGCTCCGCAGGTGGCAATCGGCCGCTCCGGATCATCGACGTCATCGAACAGATTGAGTGCATTAAGGGAGCCAATGGTCAGATCGACTGGATTGCTGCCGACGGGAGCCGGCTCGGGCAGATTCGGCGTCGAGTTGATGGTCAACTCAGTGGGCCACAGCTCGTAGCCGCCAAACTCGAATCCAATCACGCCCGTGGCCGAGAAGGTGGTGCCGCCGGCCAGGGTCACGTTGGCCAGATTGATCCGGTCCGGATCCAGCTCGAACTGCTCGGGCGCCCCTGACCAGATCGGACAATTCGGGCACAGCATGGGATCGAGGCCCGGGAATTCCACGCCCGTGCCTCTCAGCACCCGGCTGCCGCCGGCGCTGACATAGGCCTCGCCGACAGGATCGCTGACGCGGAACTGGCTGGGACCCGTCACGAATCCGTTCGGCACGCTGACCCGCATGGACTCGTAGCACTCGAAGTTATTCACGCCGCAGCTCGGCGTGTTCGGATCTTCAGAAGGCGTAAGATCATCGAACACCACCGGTGCCGGTAGAGGATTGGCTGAGCTGGTGATTTCGACTGTATCGGGAAGGCCGATCTGAGTCAGGCTGAAAAATTCGAACACGGCACCCTGGACCGTGACTTCATCACCCACAGCAACCGTCGGCGGATTCAGGGTAAAGACAAACAGACCGCGAGAGCGCGGGTTACCGAGGCCTCTCGGGGGAAGCAGATCCGGCTGCTGCATCGTGAAGAAGTTCGATCCCACAGAGGTCACGATATTGCCTTCCGTTCGAACAACCTGTCCCGGGTCATTTCCGCTGGGTGGCGCGAAAGGCGAGCGAAGATCATCGCCCTGAATTTCTTCAATAGACAAGGTCAGGATGGGCTGCGCGGTGTCAAAGGTCCAAGAGAAGTCCGCAGCCAGCGGATTGCTGTCGCTGTCGGTCACTTCTGCGGCCAGCAGCGTTGCGGTGCAGCTTGCGCCTTCAGGGAGATCCGCATCCGGAGTCAGCACGAGCTGCGTGAGACCGGCAATCGGCAGACCGCTGAAGCTCAGGGCGCCAGCGCCACAGTCCAGCGTCGCCGCAGTAGCGCTGGCATCGACAGCTTCACTGAAATCAATGGTCAGCGTCGTCGTAACAGCCACATCCGTTGCGCCATCGGCCGGGTCAGTCGACGTCACGGCAGGAACGTTGGGATCCGGGCAACCGTTGTCCACTCCTGGCGTACCATTTTCCGGGTTGAAGTTCAGGAAATCCCAGGCGCCCGATCCATCGGGGCATCGGAACGCACCCGGTGGAAGGAAGGTACCGTCGGGACCCACAACCGTGGCTGAGTAGACCAGCGGGGCGTCATCGTCAATCAATGCGATATCGTCGAGAATTTCGGTCCAGGGCGTGGCGTCCAGCATGCCGTCATCGTTCGTGTCCAAGTCATCGGATATGGCACCGCTGAATCCGCTGACCAACAAATAGGTCCGGGAGCGATTGGCAAAAGTGTCGTTGGCAATCGCCTGATCGCCCGTCACGCTGTAGGTCGCATCCGCTTCGGGTGATGTTGCCGCCCAGAATCCGTCAACAGGAATGGTCCCTGTCAGATCAATGTGCACAGCGATAGCACCCGGATTGTTACCTAAAGCGCCCTCCAGGACGACCAGATCCAGGTCGGTCAAGTCCGCCGACGGTGCGCCGGCGACCTCGAAGAACTCCGCATCGGTCCCCACATCGCTGATGCCCAGTTCGTTCAGACTCGGTGCTGGCGGTGCACCCACCTCAACGAACAGGTTGTCAATTCCAAATTCATCGCGAGAGCCACCACCCGAGACATCATCACTGGTCCATCGCAAGAACAAGGTGGCGCCATCAGCCAGGGCCAGACCAGGAATCGTAGTAGACCGATCAATCGACACCCAACCCAGTGCGTCCGAAGCTTCCGGCGTGGTGTAGTCCAGGTCCGGGACCGGCGTATAGCTGGTATCGTCCAGGGAGTATTCAAAATTGAGGGAGTTGCCCCTCGCTTGATCATTGAATACCCAGATCTGATAGCTCACGTTGACCGAGGCAGCCGTACCGCCACTGTTGTTGGTGATTTGTGCCGTCAGCGCTCCGGGGGTGAAGTCACTGCCAGAACCCTGAAATCCGATGATCGTATTGCCCGACCCCGTGTCAAAGGCATAG
>JBCDLQ010000070.1:0-8188 GCA_039414335.1 Pseudomonadota bacterium
GCAGACGGCAGCGGCCGCCTGCCAGAGGTCTTTGAGCGCCGGCCCGAACGGCTCAGCGGTCTGACCAGCCAGGACGGGGCACGAGCGGTCCGTATGGATGCGCTGCTCCTACCGCCGGGGGTCTACATCCTGGCCGTATCCCATTCCGGTGGCGAGGGTGCCTACACGCTGGAAGTGGCAGCCAGAGATGAACTGCGCCCGAACGTGATCGATGGCGAGGACACCGTTGCGCTGTCCATTCGTGGTCGGACCAACACCTGGACGCCGGGGGATCAGACCTACACCTTCTCCCTCAACGCAGACCAAGCCACGCAACACTGGGATCTGGAATTCCAGACGCCGCTTGACCGTCCGGCGATCGCTCGCCTGCTCGACAGCTCGGGCAATGAGCTGTTGATGTTGGAAAGCGATCGCGGACTGCCACAGATTCGTCGCGGTCTGCAGCTGGCCGCCAGTGACTATTCGATCCAGGTCGAAACCGCCGGAGCCGGCGCTCGGCTCTTTCGTATTGAGCCCGGTGGCGCCAGCCCCGTCGACGGCCGGGAAGTCGAGCCCAACGATCGCCAACCAGCAACACTGGCCTTCGGCGAAGACTTGACCGGCGCCCTGGCTGATTCTGATCTGGACCGCTTCAGCGTCACGGTCGGACCGGAACAGGCCAATCTGGGCTTCGATCTGGCCGTTACGGCCAGCCCCGAGTCGGAAATCGAACTGTGCCTGCTGCAGCCGCAGACGCGCCTGAGCCACTGTCGACGTGGTCAGGGTGGCGAAGCCCGGCTCAACGATCTGGGTCTGGCCGAAGGCGAGTATCAGATCACCCTCACCGATCGTCGCCGCGTCGGCCCGGCCGGGGCACTGGCCTGTATCATCACGGCTCCCGTTCGAGCCGGTGAGGAAATGGAACCGAACGACTCGGCCACGCACCCCGTGGCTCTGCACGAGCGCGGCTTCGGACGAGGCCGGTTTGACGGTCTTGATCGTGATCCCGACAGTTGGCGCTTTTCGGTTACGGGCGAGCCTCAGCTGTGGCGCCTCCAGCTCCAGGGCGAGGGCCTGTTCGAGCTGAGCCTGAGCAACGACAGCGACGAAACCATCGCCGTGCAACGGGCCAACGGCAGCAGCCGCGTGCGATTGGACAATCAGTTTCTGATGCCCGGCGACTACCGGGTCACCGCCGAAGGGACCAACGGTAGCTACACGGTACGACTCCAGTCGCTGGGACCACCGCCTCCGGGCATGGAGCTGGAGCCGAACGACAACCTCTCCAACGCCGGGCTGATGACCTTCGGCCAGACCTACACGGGCACGCTCGCTGAGGCCGGCGACACGGATCGCTATCGCTTCTCCCTGCTGGGCCACGAGCGCATCCGACTCGAGGTTCAGCCGCCGGAAGACGGCAGCCTCAAGGGCTGGATCGGCCTGGGCGACGAGGCTCAGATCGTCAGCGAGATTCGCAATGAGCGAGCGATCGGCGGGGCCCTGGTCTGGGACCTGCACCTGCCCGCCGGCGACTACAGCCTCAGCCTCCAGCCCGGCGCCATCTCTGATGCGGAATACCAGATCAGCTACGAACGCCTGAGCTGGCTCGATGCACCCACCGACCGCGAACCCAACGACCTGCGCGATCTCGCCTCGCCCTTCCCCAGCGACGGCCAGATCCAGGGATCGGTTGGCGGTACCCACTCCCAACGCGACTGGTATGAGCTGCCGCTGCTTGCGCAGGATCAGATGATTGAAGTACCGGTCATCTCGGGCATCCGATTCGAACTCTTCAACGAAACCGCCGAGGAATCGATTCGCTTCGAGCGGGATCGTGAGCGCAACCTGGACACCGCAATGCTGACTTCCGGCCAGCGCTACCGTCTTTCAATCGGCGGGCGTGGCGACTACGTCTTCGATCTCAGCGGGCTTACTGGGAGCGGAGCCAGCCAGGCCCAACAGGCCGGCGCCTACCCGCCGCTCCAGCTCGCGATCGAGCTGGACGATGAGTCCCTCCAGGCCTTTTCGCCGTGGGCCCAGGAGCTTCGAGGAACGGTCACGGTCAGTGGCAACCTGCCGTCGGGTCAGCCCCTTGTGTTGAATCACCACCTTTCCCACCTCGGCTGGCGGCTGAACGGTTTGCCGGACGCCTTATCAGCAGGCACTGCCCTACCGCTACGCCTCCCCTTCTCCATTACCGTGCCGCCCGATGCACCGACTTCGCCGACGCCCCGCCTGAGCGTACAGCTCCAGTCCGGAGGCTGGACGCAGACGACCCATCAGGTGCTTGTGGTCGATCTGGATGCGGCCGCCCTGAACCCGAGTTTCCACTGGTCCGTACCAGAATCCTTGCGCGGTGGATTCAATGCGGCAGCCTCACGCTTTGGCGCTCAACCCGTCACCAGCCCGGGAATCGCGGCCAACAAGCAGGAAGAGATCGCCCTGTTGATCGACGGCCTGGCCCGGCACGGACGCTGGACCGAATACACCCTGCCCATCGGCCGGAACGGTCGAGAGAACTACGGCCAGCCCACGATTCAGCTGGCTGGGGATCAGCCCGTATCGATCGCCGGTTTCCTGATCAATCCGACCTCGGGCATGAACCCACGGCGCTTCCTGGGCGAATTTGGCGTCGCCGTTTCAATGGACGGCGAGACCTTCGAGACCGTATTGAGCGACCGCCTCGAACCGGCTCAGAAGGAGCAAGCCTTCGTGCTGGACGCACCGGTCTCGGCTCGCTACGTCCGCCTGATTCCCATCACCGCCAACCTCGCGGACGCCAGCTTGGAAAACGTCCTTCGCCTGGGCGAGTTCAAGGTCATTGCCGAAGACGGCTGGCGCCATCAGGCCGAGCCGGTCAATCTGGCCGATCCCGCACTGGGCGGGCATCTGGTCTGGGCAGAGCCCTGGATTCGCAACGGCACGCTGGACACGCAGTTGCTGATCCGTGATGAAACTTCCCCATCGCTGGATCTACGCTCGCGAACTCGCCAGGCCGATATCGTCCTCGGCTTCGAGCACCAGCGCGCGGCGCGCATCGGTGCTATCGCCTGGCACGGCCTGAGCGATCCCGGGACGCGACAGCGGCCGTCGAGTGTCACCGTTCTGGCCGCCGTTGATGGGCCGACCGGTCCCTGGCAGCACGTGGATTCCGTCGCCTGGGACGCCACATCAGGGCGGCTGGATCTGCCGCAGCCCACCTGGGCGCGCTATCTACGCTTTGTCTTCGAAGTCGAAGGTGACACACGCGTGATTGAACTGCCCGACCAGATCGAGGTGTTCGAAGCCGCCGGCCCCAGCGTGCTGGGCGAATGGGGCTATCTGAGCAGCCACGGTCCAATGGAAGCCGAGACACCTCCTGCTGCCCCAAGCCAGCAAGGCATCCCGAGCCACAACAGCCGCGCACAGGCCTTGTCTCTGGCTGGAGACACACCACAGCCCGGCCGGGCCCTGCTCGATCAGTACAGCAGCTGGTATCGACTCACGGTCCCTGCGGGCCAGAATCAGCTCGAGCTCACCCTGACCGGCCTGCCCTCAATGGAAGGCGCTCCCCGACTGAAGAATGCCAACAACGAGACCATCGCCTTGGACTTGATCGGGGCCACGGGCACGAGCAAGCGGTGGCAAGCCTGGGTGGATCCGGGCGCCGACTACTGGCTGGAAGTCTTCGAACCGCCCCGTTCGGTCATCTTTAGCTGGGACACCTCGGGCAGTGTAGCCAACTGGCTGCCAACCATCTTTGCCTCACTCCGCCAGTACGCCGCCTCCGTCGTGCCCGGCCGTGATGAAGTCAACCTGCTGCCCTTCGGTCTGAACAAACCGCTGCTGGACACTTGGACCGGTCAGCCCTACCCCCTGACCCGAATGATGGCGAACTACTCCCGCGAAACCAGTTCCAGCGAGGGCGAAGCGGCGTTGAGCGTAGCCGCCGATCAGATGCTCGATCGCCCAGGCAAGCGCGCCGTACTGATGCTGACCGACGCTGCCACCAATGCAGACGCAGACCTCTGGCCCGCCCTCCAAAAGGCCCAGCCCCAAGTCTTCGGCATGAAGTTGACGTCCGAAGGTGCCTTCGCGGCCCACCCGGAATCGGAAATCGATCGGATGCAGAACTGGACCCGCGTGCGCGGTGGACACTTCCACTACGTGACGGGCTACGGCTCGCTGGCCCGCGGTTTTGATCGGGCCGTCGCCTGGCTGAAGCGCCCGGTGGACTTCACCGTCCAGGCCAGCTTCGCTGCGGTCGCAGACCCCGGCCCGGCCAGCCTTCAGGTGATTGCCGGCGAGGCGGATCAGGACCCGGCTGCGCGCGGTGCTGTGGCAGTGATCCTGGATGCATCCGGCAGCATGCTCAAGCGCATGGGCGGCCAACGCCGTATCGACATCGCCAAAGCCGCCATCGAACAGACACTGGCCACCCTGCCCGACGGACTGCCCCTGGCCCTGCGCGTTTACGGTCATCGTGAGGCCGGCAGCTGTCGCACGGATCTGGAGATTCCCTTGGGTCCATTGGATCGATCCAGCTTCCTCGCGCGCCTGGACGACATCCAGGCCATCAACCTGGCGCGGACGCCGATCGCAGATTCCATCGCCGCGATCGCCGGCGACCTCGCCCAGGCCCAGGGTCCGCGCCTGGTCGTGCTGTTGACCGACGGCGAAGAAACCTGCGACGGCGACCCGGCGGCCGCCATTGAAGAGCTGCAAGCCCAGGGCATCGATGTGCGAATCAACATCGTTGGCTTCGCCATTGACGACGAGCAAACTCGCGCGGAGTTCAGCGACTGGGCCGCCCTGAGCGGTGGCAGTTATCTCGATGCGGCCGACGCGGAGCGCCTGAACGAGGCCCTCGAGCGGGCCTTGCGGCAACCCTTTGAGGTGCTGGACATGAACGGTACTCGCGTCGCGCTGGGACAGGTCGATGACGAACCGCTGGAACTGCCGGCCGGCCGCTATCGCCTCATCATTAGCGGCAGCAGCGGCAACCAGATTCAAGAGATCACGCTGGCACCCGGTGAGGCACTGCTGATCGACCTGGGTGAACAATGATCAGCATGCGCTCATCCCGTTTCAGCCATCGGTTCTCGGCAAGCGGCCCAGCACGCCGAACAGGATCAGGCCTGAGGTAATCAATGCAGTCGCGACCACGGAGGTCCAGGCAATCGCCTGGATCGCCATACCCCAGTTCGACCAAGTGCCCTGCAGCCCGTAGTAGAGCAGATAGACGAAGGCACCGCCGTTGCTGACCACACCCACCCAGATCGGGCCCATCAAGCGGCGCCCGTTCAGGGCCGCCTTGAGCGCAAAGCCGTAGCCCACGCACAGGGCCAGATAGGCCCAGCCCAGCAGGCGGACAAAGAGGTAGCTGTCCTGCTCAGGGAATCCCAGGGCCTCCAGCAGCACGGACGGAAATAACAGCAGCGGCAGACACCACATCAGCACCGTGCCGATGATTTTGATGATCAATACAATCGCGAGTGCGTTCACGTTAGTCCTGGATTCGCGTTTCGAAATTGAGCGGGTGGTCCACTGGCACGTCAGACAGCAGGTTCGGCGATGATTGCTACTTCTCTATGGTCTTCAGAGCCGCTCGAGACGTCCTTTGCGCTTGTAGATGTTCCGGTAATCCCACTGGATCGATCGGGCCAACTCCAACCAGCGCTCGAGATCATGGGCATCAATTTCTTCGGTTTTTCGATAGAGGATGGATGCGTCCTTGAACTTGCCCGTACCCACCTGTAGACGATCTTCGCCAAAGTCAGCCTCGCTCCAGAACATCAAGCGAATTCCCGCCTTGAGCGGCTTGTATCCAACGATCGGATTGTCGTCGAGAAACCAGACCGTGTGCCGGTGCCAGATCTTGCGGTCAGCGTCAGGCAGGCAGCGCTCGATAACCTCAAACAAGCGCTGGCAAATCGAATTCTCCATGGAACTCAGGCCTTGGTTGAACTGGAGAATATCTTCACTCACGACAGCAATTCGGTTGACGGGCCTGAGACGATACTATCGTTATTCTGGCGTGCATGGCTCGTCTTTGAATTGGATTCGCTCGAAGGATTTCCCATGGAATACCTGCACACGATGGTACGCGTCAGCGATCTCGACGCTTCACTGAACTTCTATTGCAATCAGCTGGGACTGGTTGAAACCCGCCGCATGGACAGCGAACAGGGCCGCTTCACGCTGGTCTTCCTGGCCGCGCCCGGCGATGTGAAACAGGCAAAGACGTCCAAATCACCGCTGCTAGAGCTAACCTACAACTGGGACCCGGAAGACTACGACGGCGGCCGAAATTTCGGCCACCTGGCCTACCGTGTCGATGATCTCTATGGGCTGTGTCAGCGCTTGAGCGACGCGGGTGTAATCATCAACCGGCCGCCGCGAGACGGCCATATGGCCTTTGTCCGCTCGCCCGACGGTATCTCGATCGAGCTGCTGCAGAAAGGAGACTCTCTGCCGCCCCAAGAACCCTGGGCCTCCATGCCGAACAGCGGCGCCTGGTGATCGTTCGAGCGAAGCGTCGATGAACGGCGCTTCGCTCAGTCGAGATTGTCCATGGTGTAGGCCTTCTTGTCCGCATAGGACAAGCGTCGGAATGACAGCATGAAGGCAAACGCCATGGAGGTCAGAATCAACAGCGCACCCAGTCCGCGAACACCGTAGACGAGGCCTGCGACGACGTGGGCCAGTGCGGCAAAGCTGACTCCGATCACGCCGAACTTCGCTTCGATCCCGCGGCCCAGCAGCTGCACGGACAAACCCACGGTGATCCCGATGATGGGTGAGAACAAGCTGGTACCTTCCCCGAAGATGAACGGCAGCACGTAGAAGGTCAGGCCGATCAGAGCGCCGATCAGACCTCCCAGCAGCGCCCCGGCAACCGTCTGCTCCTCGACCAGCACCTTGCCTCGCGGCAGCTTGTCTTGTGTCTCGGAAGTCATCGTCAGTTCAAGTCAGGATTCGACAGGCATCGCTGACTAGCTTGTTGAATCAACTCAAGTCTGCTGCGCGACGACGTCGCACGTCGATAAAGCTCTTGATGAAGAACACCATGGCCAGCACCGTACTGGCCATCATCGCTCCGACCCGAATGATGGCCATTGGATCTTCACGACCGATTGCGCCGCGCAAGGGCGTAATCAGCGCCAACAGGATAAACAGGGTCAACAGCGCCGCGACATGCGCAATGACCTTGTTCTCTTTCTTGACGCCGGAGTAGCAGGCCAGCAGAAGCAAAGCGAAGGCCGCGGGAATCAAGGCGGTGAAGGATGGGCTGTCCGAGCCAAAGTAGGCCCAGGCCGAGGCGATCAGAAGGACGATCGCGTTGATCAAGCTGGCGGTATGCGCTTTCATTTGAATATTGAGTTTCAAGAAGAAGGAGACATCTTGTCCGCCTGACCATCAAATCAACGTCAAGAGATCTCAGCGTTCAGCCACTGCCTGATCTCTGACACCAGCTGTTCGACGGGTGCGGTGACATCAATGGGTTTGCCCACCTCCCCATGCCGATAGGCGGCCAGGGTCTGTCGTTCCAGCAAATAGTTCGATAGCTCGAAGCCCAGCTCATCGAGTGCTCGCGCCCTTGCACGCTGCTCGATTCGGTGTCGGTGCAATGATTTCGGCAAGGTCAGCAGCAGTGTCCGCACCGGTTCACCCGGCCGCGCGCAGTGGTCGATCAGCTTCTCGATATCCTCTGGCGAAGTCCAGAGATGATCAACGATGAAGACCTGTCGGCCTTCCTGGCGATGGCGCTCGATCAGTATTCTCAGGAATTGGTTCAGAATCGCATCATCGTGCTCTGGCGGGGGATTGAAGGCCAGCAAGGCATCACCATTCAGCGCGACCGATTGGGGCAGCGCCTCCATCAGCGCTTCTGCCAGCGTCGACTTTCCGATACCCAGAGGGCCGTTCAGAAGAACGATCACGAGTCCACCGTCTCAAAGGTGAAAACCCGTGCATCGATGACTTCGTCCGGTCCCAGCGATTGGTAGAGCCCGAGCGCTGCCCCGTTGTTGTGCTCTGTGGCCAACCAGATTTCCCGACAGCGACGCGCCTTGGCAATGCTCCGCAGACGCTCCATCAGCAAGCGTCCAACGCCACGCCGACGATGATCGGTACACACATCGACTTCATCGACATACAGCGCCATCTTGCTGGAGTGGGGTTTGAACATGATCTGAGCGGAAGCCAGCCCGAGCACATGGGTTTCACC
>JBCDLQ010000071.1:0-8166 GCA_039414335.1 Pseudomonadota bacterium
CCGCTGACAAGGCCCTGTCCTACGCCCACGGCATCGGCGGCACGCGTGGCGGTGTGATCGACACGAGCTTCCAGGAAGAAACCGAGACCGATCTGTTCGGCGAGCAAGTTGTTTTGTGCGGTGGCACCGCCGAGCTGGTCATCCAGGGTTTCGAAACCCTGGTCGAGGCCGGCTATCAGCCTGAGGTGGCCTACTTCGAGTGCCTGCACGAACTGAAGCTGATCGTTGATCTGCTGCACGAGGGCGGTATGGCCAAGATGTATGAGTTCATTTCCGATACGGCGGCCTATGGCGATCTGACGCGCGGCCCGCGCATCATCGATGGCGCCACCCGCGAGCGCATGCGCGAAGTCCTCGGTGAGATCCAGTCCGGCCAGTTTGCGCGTGACTGGATCCTCGAGAACCAGGCCGGCCTGCCGCAGCATCGCGCGCTGATGGGCAAGCGTACGAGTCATGAGATCGAAAAGGTCGGCAAGGCCTTGCGCGGTCGCATGAGCTGGCTGCAGCCAAAGACTCAAGCCGCTGACAAGAACGCCGAGAAGGCGGCCTGAAGGAGCCCTCCGATGAGCCTGGCCCAACCCCAGACCGAGACCCAGACCCAAAGCCGCCTCGAGGCCGAGACCGTCTCCGGTGCCCAGCTGTTCGTGCGCTGTCTTCGACAGCTGGGCGTGGAGACCGTCTTCGGCTATCCCGGTGGCGCAATCATGCCGATCTACGATGCCCTGCCGGACTCTGGTATTACCCACATCCTGACCCGCCACGAACAGGGTGCGGCCCTGGCAGCTGATGGCTTCGCTCGGGTCAGCGGACGCGTTGGCGTGTGCATGGCGACTTCGGGCCCGGGCGCGACCAATCTGGTCACGGGCCTGGCCAACAGCTTTCTTGATTCGGTGCCGGTGGTTGCGATCACCGGACAGGTCGCCAGCCCGCTGATGGGGACCGATGCCTTTCAGGAAGTCGACGTCTTCGGCATCACCTTGCCGGTGGTCAAGCACAGCTACATCATCCGCAGCACGGAAGAGATCCCGCGGGTACTGGCTGAAGCCTTCCACATCGCCCGTGAGGGCCGGCCGGGCCCCGTGCTGGTCGATATCCCGAAGGACCTGACCGTCAATCAGATTGCTGCCGATCTGCCTTTGCCCAGCTTTCCCGCACCGGCGGCCAGACCGGCACCGGGCGTGGACGTTGCGGCACACGCCATGTCGTCAGCCCAGCGCCCCTTGTTCTATATCGGCGGTGGCGTGGAGATTGCCGAAGTCGAACACGCCATGCGCTCGTTGGCGGAGAAGACCGGCTTTCCCTTCGTCAGCACCTTGAAGGCACTGGGTTCCGTTCCGACCGACCACCCGCGCTTCATGGGCATGCTGGGCATGCACGGTAAGACGGCAGCCAATCTGGCGATTCAGGAGTCGGATCTGCTGATCGTCTGCGGCGCGCGCTTCGACGACCGCGCGACAGGCAAGCTCGATGAATTCGCTCCCCACGCCTCGGTCATCCACATGGACGGTGACCTGGCCGAAATCGGCAAACTGCGGCGAGCCGATATCGCCCTGCCCGGCGACCTGCACGCGAACCTGACTGCGCTGGCCGAGCACTACAGCGAAACCGATACGCAGTCCATTCGCCCCTGGCTGGAGCGCTGCCGTGACCTGTGTCACAAACACGCCTGGGACTACAACGCGCCCGGCGACAAGATCTATGCGCCCGCCATGCTCAAGCAGCTCTCGGAGATGGACGATCGCATGATCATCTCCTGCGACGTTGGCCAGCACCAGATGTGGGTGGCCCAGCACTGCCGCTTCCGCCACCCGCGAACCCACCTGACCTCGGGCGGTCTCGGCACCATGGGCTTCGGCCTGCCGGCCGGTCTGGGCGCCAAGCTCGCCAATCCCAATGACCTCGTCGTGGTGATCTCGGGCGATGGCTCGATCATGATGAACATCCAGGAGCTGCAGACGCTCGCTCGCTACGACATCGACGTGCGCATCGTGCTGTTGGACAACTCGGCGCTCGGCATGGTCCGCCAGTGGCAGGAGCTGTTCTTCGACGGCAACTACTCCGAGATCGATCTTTCCGACAACCCCGACTTTGCCGCCCTGGCCCGCGTGTTCGGTCTGAAGGCGCGCACCATCGATCAGCGCGATCAGGTCGATGAGGCCCTGGACTGGTTGATGAATACCCCCGGTCCGTCCCTGTTACACGTTCAAATCGACCCCAAGGCCAATGTCTGGCCGCTGGTTCCACCGGGCGCCAACAACGCCGCCATGATGCAAGGAGAACAACGATGAGCAGCCACTTCGAGATCCGCTTCGACCATTCAGAGGGCGCGTTGCTGCGCTGCCTGGGACTGATCCAGCGCCGCGGCTACGGCGTGACCGAGATGGCTATGCGCGCTGATCCCGACGGCCCGGTGCTGACCGCAGCGATCGAGGCGAACGGCCGGTCGGTCGAAACCCTGGCTCGTCAGATCGAGCGCCTGCACGATGTTCGCCGTGTCCGTAATCACGCTGATGCGCTGCCCCAGCACAGCCTGGCTGACGCCATGCGGGCCTTCAGCCGCTTCTTGCCGATCCTGTCTCGCCGTCTCCAGCCGGCCACCGAGATGGGACGCTGATGGTCATGACGAGCGATAAAGTCATCGTTTTCGACACCACGCTGCGCGATGGTGAACAGTCACCGGGCTGCTCCATGACCGTGCCGCAGAAGCTGCGCATGGCGCGCACGCTGGCAGAATTGGGCGTGGATGTCATCGAAGCCGGTTTCGCGGCGGCCTCGCCGCAGGACTTCGACGCGGTGCGTGAGGTAGCGCGAGCGGTCAAGGGTGCGACGATCTGTTCTCTGGCCCGCTGCAATCCAGGCGACATCCAGGCGGCTGCCAAGGCTCTGGAACCGGCTGAGCAGAAGCGCCTGCACGTGTTCATCGCCACCAGCCCGATCCATCGGGAACACAAGCTGAAGATGAGCAAGGCGGAGGTCCTGGCGCGGGCCGTCGAAGGCGTGCGCCTCGCTCGAAGCCTTGTCGACGACGTCGAATTTTCTGCCGAAGACGCGATTCGTTCTGAGCCTGAGTTTCTCGCCGAAGTGATGCTGGCCGTGGTCGAAGCCGGTGCCTCGACTTTCAATGTGCCCGATACGGTCGGTTACACCACGCCGGAAGAAATGGGCCGATTGATCGCTTATCTGCACGAACGCCTGCCCACGGATTCGGACGTCGTGCTGTCTGCCCATTGCCATGACGATCTCGGCATGGCCGTGGCCAATTCCCTGGCCGCGGTCAAGGCCGGCGCCCGCCAGGTCGAATGCACGATCAACGGCATCGGTGAGCGAGCCGGCAATGCGGCGCTTGAAGAAGTGGTCATGGCGCTCAAGACCCGTCCGGATTTCTTTGCCTGTCAGACGGGAATCGACACGCGCAAGCTCTATCCGTCCTCGCGCCAGCTCGCCGCCGTGATCGGCAGCCTCGTGCCACCGAACAAGGCGATTGTGGGTGACAACGCCTTTGCCCATGAAGCGGGCATCCACCAGCACGGCATGCTGGCTCATCGCGAGACCTACGAGATCATGCACCCGGAGGACGTCGGGATCAGCCGGTCCAGCCTGGTGCTGGGCAAGCACTCCGGTCGCCACGCCTTGGCCGATCGAGTCCGCGAGCTGGGTTTCTCGCTCAGCGATACGGAGATGGAACATCTCTTCGACCGCTTCAAGAATCTGGCCGACCGTAAGCGACAGGTCTTCGATGCGGATATCGAGGCCCTGATCGCCGGTGAGCAGCGGGATCACAGCGGCCCGTGGAGCCTGGATCGCCTGCATATCTCCTCCGGCATGGGCCGGGCGCAGCTGCCGACAGCCGGGGTCGCCATGACCGGGCCGGACGGTCAGGAACATCACGAAGCTGCCGTTGGGGATGGCCCCGTGGATGCAGCCTTGAAGGCCATGGCCCGTGCCAGCGCGACGGACTTCGAGCTGGTCGGTATGCAGGTGCGCTCGGTCTCCGAAGGCGAGGACGCCCAGGGTGAAGCGGCCCTGACGGCTCGAATCGACGGCGTGCGCTTCTCGGGACGGGCGGTCGATACGGACATCGTCGCAGCCTGCGCCCAGGCCTTCCTCGACATTCTCAATCGTGCCCATCGACGCCAGAACGCACGGGCTTCAAGTCTCCCGCCGCGCGCGTCGGCCGCTATCTGACATTCAGGACCGGAACAACATCATGCCCATCAATGCTTCTCAAACCATCTGGAAAAACGGCCAGTTCATCGACTGGGAGAAAGCCACGGTTCACGTGCTCAGCCATGCGCTGCACTACGGCTCATCGGTCTTCGAAGGTATCCGTGTCTACGAGACGCCCGATGGCCCCGCTGGCTTTCGCTTGCCCGAGCACGTCGATCGCCTGTTCGACTCGGCGCGTATCCATCGCATTCCAATGGCTTACGACCGCGACACGTTGCTATCGGTCTGCCGCGAGGTGGTGTTGGTGAATGGTCTGGAGTCCGCCTACCTGCGACCGATTGTTTTCCGTGGCTACGGCGGCCTGGGTCTCGTGCCCGGAGAAGACGTCGAAACCGACGTCGTGGTTGCCGCCGTGTCCTGGGGCAAGTATCTGGGCGAGGAAGCGATGGAAAACGGCGTTGATGTGGCCGTGTCGTCCTGGAGTCGCCCGGCGCCGAACACGATCCCTACGCTGGCCAAGGCCGGTGGTAATTACCTGTCCGGGACGCTGATCAGTTCCGAGGCCAAGCGCCACGGCTATGGCGAAGGCATTGCCCTGTCGTCCGATGGTCTGGTCAGTGAAGGTGCGGGCGAGAACCTGTTCGTGGTCCGCGACGGTCAGCTGATCACCCCGCCCGTGGCTTCCTCCATCCTCAGCGGCATCACGCGAGACAGCATCATGAAAATGGCGGCTGATCTGGGAATTCCCGTGCGCGAGCAGGCCATGCCACGCGAGTTCCTCTACCTGGCCGACGAGATGTTCTTTACGGGCACGGCGGCGGAGATCACCCCGATCCGGTCCGTGGATGACATCACCGTGCGCTGCGGCGGACGCGGTCCAATTACGGAGGCCTTGCAGCGGCGCTTCTTCGGCCTGTTCGATCACACCACGCCCGATACGCACGGCTGGCTGGACCATTTCGAGACCAGCCAGTCCGAACAAGAAAGAACCCAGCAGGAGATGCCCCATGTCGCGCACGCTGTTTGACAAGATCTGGGACGCCCACGTCGTCCAGGCCGAGCGTGAGCAAGCGCCTGCGCTGCTCTACGTTGACCTTCACCTGATCCACGAGGTCACCAGCCCGCAGGCCTTCGCCGAGCTCGATGAGCGTGGACTGCCCGTCCGCTGTCCGGAGCGCACGGTGGCGACCATGGATCACTCCACGCCGACCTGGCAGGCCGATCTCCAGGGCCAGCGGCGCTATGCCACGGAGCAGGCCTGGCTGCAGGTCGAGCGCCTGCAGACCAACTGCGCCCGGCATGAGATCGAACTGCACGACTGGGAAAGCCCCAATCGCGGCATCGTCCACGTCATCGGCCCGGAGCTGGGCCTGACCCAACCCGGCATGACCATTGTCTGCGGTGATTCGCACACGGCCACCCACGGCGCCTTCGGCGCGCTGGCCTTCGGGATTGGCACGAGTGAGGTTGGCCACGTGCTGGCGACCCAGTGCCTGCTGCAGCGCAAGCCGAAGACCATGCGCATCACGATCGAAGGTCAGCTGGGTGAGGGTGTAACCGCGAAGGATCTGGTCCTGCACGTGATCGGCAAGATCGGCGTCGATGCGGGTACAGGTCATGTGATCGAGTTTGCCGGTCCGGCGATCCGAGCGCTGGACATGGAAGGTCGGATGACCGTCTGCAATATGGCCATCGAGGCGGGTGCACGTGCTGGCATGATCGCCCCGGACCAGACTACGGTGGACTGGCTACGCGGGCGCCCACGCTGCCCGCAGGATGAAGACTTTGATCGCGCCGCAGAACAGTGGTTGGCATTGGCCAGCGATCCTGGCGCGAGCTACGACCGGGAAGTTAGCATCGATGCCCAGGAGATTGCACCGACGATCACCTATGGTACCCATCCCGGCATGGTGGTGGCGCTGAATCAGCCCGTGCCGCCAGCTGAGGATGCGGCCCGCGAACGGGCGCTCGAGTACATGGGCGTCGAAGCCGGCAAACCGCTGCTGGGCCGCCCCGTGGATGTCGTCTTTGTCGGCTCCTGCACCAACTCACGCCTGCCGGATCTGCGCGCTGCGGCTGAAGTGATGCGCGGCCGCCGAGTCGCCGCAGGCGTGCGGATGCTGGTGGTGCCTGGGTCGGAGCTGATCAAGCGCCAGGCCGAAGAGGAGGGCCTTGATCGTGTCTTCCTCGCGGCCGGCGCCGAATGGCGTGAGCCCGGCTGCTCCATGTGCATCGCCATGAATGGGGACCAGGTGGGGCCCGGCCAGACCGCGGTCAGCACCTCCAACCGCAACTTTGAAGGACGTCAGGGACCGCGCAGCAGAACCTTCCTGGCCAGTCCCGCAACGGCGGCCGCCTGTGCTGTGGCGGGACAGATCACGTCACCCAGTCAGCTGGACGCGTCAGATGAGCCGATGATCTGCGTGCCCCGACCGCGTTCGATGGGGGTGCGCGCATGAAGCCGCTGCAGCAATTGACCTCGACTACGCTCGTGCTGACCGAGTCGAATATCGACACGGACCAGATCATTCCCGCCCGCTTCCTCACCACAACCAACCGTGAAGGTCTGGGCCGGGCCGCCTTCGCGGACTGGCGCTTTACGGCCAGTGGTGCCGAAAAGCGGGACTGCGTCCTGAATGACCCGAAAGCGAGTCAGCGCCAGATTCTGGTGGCCGGCGAGAACTTCGGCTGCGGCTCGTCGCGCGAGCACGCGGTCTGGGCCCTGAGCCAGTTCGGCTTCCGCGTCGTGATCAGTTCCCGCGTGGCCGATATCTTCCGCGCCAATGCGCTCAAGAACGGGCTGCTGGCAATGGAGGTCGACGGAGAAACCCATACCTGGTTGTTGGACAATCCCGGCGCCGAGATCAGCGTGGACGTCGAGGAATGCAAACTCACCTTGACGGACGGTCGCGGTGTGGCCCTCGAGCTGGACCCCTTCGCGCGCACGTGCCTGCTCGACGGCGTCGATGCACTGGGCTATCTCCTGTCGCAGGGTGAGGCGATCAGCGCCTTCGAACAGCAACGGGAGGCCGCCTGATGCAAGCGAATATCGTCCTCCTGCCCGGTGATGGCATTGGCCCGGAGATCATGGCCGAGGCGGAAGCCGCACTGCGCGAGATCGCGACGCTGGGTGGCCATCGCTTCGAATTGATCCGGCGCCCGATTGGCGGTGCGGCGATCGATGCGATCGGTCGTCCCTTGCCGTCGGAAACTCTGACCAGCTGCCGCCAGGCCGATGCGGTCTTGTTGGGTGCCGTTGGCGGTCCGCGCTGGGACCAGAACGAGCCGGAATTCCGCCCCGAGAAAGGACTGCTGGGCCTGCGTGCCGAGCTGGGACTGTTTGCCAACCTGCGGCCCGTGACGCCGCATCCGGCGATGTTCGGGGCCAGCCCACTCAAGCCGGAGAAACTCCAATGCGTGGATTTGATGGTCGTACGCGAGCTGACGGGTGGTCTGTACTTTGGCCGCAAGCTGGAGCTGTCCGAACGGGCTGAAGATGTCTGCAGTTATTCGACGCCCGAGATCGAACGCGTCGTGCGCCGAGCCGGTGATCTGGCTCGAGCGCGTCGCGGCAAGCTCACGCTGGTCGACAAGGCCAACGTGCTCGCCACCTCTCGCCTTTGGCGCCGGGTGACCGAGCAGCTCATCAAGTCCGAGTACTGCGATCTGGACTACGAGGTGGTTCTCGTCGATGCGATGGCCATGCACCTGCTGTCACGTCCAGCCGATTTCGATGTCATCGTGACCGAGAACCTGTTCGGCGACATCCTCACCGATGAGGCCGCCATGCTGGCCGGCTCCATGGGGCTGCTACCGTCCGCATCACTCGGTGAAGGCAAGCGCGGTTTGTACGAGCCCATCCATGGCTCAGCACCGGATATCGCTGGCCAGGAGCTGGCCAATCCGATGGGCATGCTCCTGTCCGTGGCCATGATGCTTCGGATCTCTCTAGGATTGGAGAGCGAAGCCTCGCTGCTGGAACAGGCGGTCTGGGACAGC
>JBCDLQ010000072.1:0-8097 GCA_039414335.1 Pseudomonadota bacterium
CCAGAGATTGTCGACCCTGGAGTCAGACAGCAGTCGACGCCACTGTTCATCGCCATCATCATCATCAGCGATTCGGTAGAGCTCGCGTCTGAGTGAGAAGCGGTTCGTTTCGACCTGCGGATTATTGAAGCCCAACTGGCCTTTCAAGACGTCGAAGTTCTGACGCATTCGTCCCATCGCATCAGCGAGACCACTGGAACTTGGCACCGGCTCGCCATCGAGGATCTGGCCCAGAGAGCGTTCTCTGACGATGTCGGTCAGGAAGTTCTCGCCGGCCTGCTGATCACTGCCGAGCAGGTTGGTCTCATAGTCGTAGGTGACCGCCGCCATGAAGACGTAGCGCGCCGCCATGTCGAAGGCTGCCCGGTACTTCTGCAGGGCATCATTGCGGAAGATCCGGAACGCCAGGTCCTGATAGCGATATTCCTGGGTTGCGGCCGCGCCGGTTTTGCGGAACTGGACCAGCTCGGCCATCATGCGCTGCCCTCTTGCCAGCTCTTCCAGATAGCGACGGTAGTGCTGCTCGATCGCCTCGATGCGCGCAAACATTTCCATGCGCAGCAGCGGCTCTCTTCGCAGCATCTCATCGAATTCACCCCTCAGGTTGAAGACGTCAAGACGTGAATCCAGCGTCTGGATTTCAAGCGCCGCCAGCTGCGATACATCACCTTGGGCGGCAGCAACACCGTTGGCTGCAATCTCAAGGCCCTCACCGATCGTGTTGGTGACCGCATTGGTTGCAATACCCACGGTCTTGATACCGCACCGCGCGACCGAGAACAGGTCACCACCCGAGGCCAAACCGATCACCGTGTTCGACGGGACACACTCGGCGCTGGCTTCCATCAGGCCGCCGGCCAGATCACCCGCTGCCTTCGTCGCCTTCGCCGTCTGGTTGAGCGTCTCGATGGCAATGTTCATGCCGTTGAGCGTGCGGCGCTCGGTGTTGGCGATCTCAAGCTGCGATTCACGAACCGCGAAGGTTGCCGAGATCGTGTCGATCATGTCCTTGATGTCCTGGCTCAGGTTGAAATACTCGCGTCGAGCCCGGACCAGGTCCAGACGCGCCAGGAACATGTCATGGAGGATGTTCTGAATCGTTCCCGTGGCCCTCCGGCGTCCGGTCCACTCTGGTGGTTTACCGAAGGAGAAGCCAAAGGCTGGTGAGTCATAGGTCACGTATTCAACCTGGAGCACGTCTCCGCTACCAGCAGGCGTGTCACCCAGCGCACAACCGTCGCTCAGCGGCGCCGACGGACAGTCAACGTCCCAGAATGCCGCCTCTTCATCGAACCCGAAGAAGTTGACGCCACCATCGAGCGCTGAATAGGTCGCGGTGAATCGATCCAGCTGGACATCACCTTCGATATCGAAGCCCTCAAGCAGCTCGGCGTTCTGACCGACCAGCTCCATGATGTCGACATAGAGGTAGTGATAGACATCCGGCCCGTTGTAGCCGGTTGGATAGATGCCGCCTGGCCCGATGTCATCGGGATACGGATAACCGAAGATCTCGATCAGTCGGTTATTGAAATCGACCTCACGCGCTCTCGAGTTGGCGAACTGCTCTTCTTCCGTGTCCTGGTTGAAGCGCAGCATCCGATTAATCTGGTTCGCGTAGTCCCAGGCCTTGACCGCATTGTCCAGCGCGGTCTTGGCGCGGTCGTATATCTGCTCGAAGTGAGTCTGACCCGAGTTCGTACTGGCCCCCGGATCGACCCGAGACGGATCGATATCGAAGGGCACGACGTTGCGCGCCAGGCCCAGTGGATTCAGGCCACGATCGGCTCCATCCAGTTGCGACTGGATGGCATCGAAGCTGGCCACGATTTCATCCAGCTCCTCGACGCGTGAGCGATCCACGCGCTGGATACCGAAGTTGCCCGGATCGGGATCTTCGTCCGGCAGGATGGCGTTACCCACCACCCAGTCGAAGTAGGCACCCTGCCCTGCGCGGCGCGCCCATTCGGACAGGCCCCAGGCACGCTGGTTATCGTCGTCCTTATAACCCTGCCACTGGGCCGCCGGATCTTCGACGTAGAACTGACGGTAGGTCAGATTCACGATTTCCGCACCGGTCCGCGCTTTGGCCGCGGCAACTCGTGCGAACTTACGTTCGTCGAAGAAGTCGACCTGGATCGGCACACCGGCCACGGGGACAGCCTCCTGTCGCGGCTCCCAGGTAAAGAACGGGTTGCGCAACAGTTGATAGTGCGTCTTCAGACCGGTCAGGTAGTGACCCCAGGCATCACCGTGACCCTGCGGGTACTGGATGCGGGCGTCGAACTCGTTGAGCTCACCGTCATTATTGAAGTCGCTGATGCCATAGTTGAGGGCATAGGCCACCTCACCGTCGCCGGTCGTGAAGTTCCAGAAAAGGCGGTTGTAGACCGGCGGTGCCGACGTGGTGGCTTGTGAGTCATCACGCCCCCGCAACAGGATCAGCTCTTCCTCGAGCACCGAGGCAAGCTGATTCTGGAACGGGAAGATGCTCGGCGCCATGCTGGCGAATTCGCCGCTGGTCAGGAGACCAATGGTCGGATCCTGCGCATCGGCATAGGCTTCGTTACCCAGCAGGGCGTAGAAATCCGAGATCCGCGTGGCGATATTCAGAATGGCCGCATTGGCCGGACCGTAGTCCACCGGCGGAACCGCATCAGTCGACAGCGCCAGGGCGCGGCGCATGACCGTGGTGTAGGCCTCGATCAGACCCAGCTGATTGATCACAGCCGGATTGCTCGTCAGCGGAATGTCACCCTCATAGCGTTCGCCCAGCTGCGTGATCATGCTGACGAAGGTATTGGTCGGATTGGAGTGGAAGTCATCCACTCGCGCATCGAAGGGGTTCAGGCGATCGACAACACGCTTGACCCAGCCCAGCGCAAGCTGAGCGCGCTGATCCAGCGGCGTGCCGCCAGGACCACCAGCCCACAGACTCCAGTTATTGACATTGCCGCACTCGGGCAGGCCGCGATAGCGTGCCAGGTACCAGTTGTCGGACAGGGTCTGGATGTTCGCACCTTCGACCACGATTTCCACGGCACCGCGCGGGTCATCGAGCGGGAATCGTTGCCAGCCATTGAGCTGTCCCGTTTCCGGGTTCGGCAACGGCTCCGGCGGCAAGCCGGTCAGATCGGGCTGGAAGAACCACTCGAATTCCAGGTCATCGGGGTTGCCACCAAAATCACCGGAGTGACGCAGGGTGACCTGCTCATCAAAGATGTTATCCGGCGCAATCACGTTCAGCTGGCCCTGGTAGGGGCTGAAGACGGTCGCCGGCAGCGGCGGAATCGGCAGGCACTCGACGCGAATGATGTTGATGCTCACGGGCGCCGGATTGAGCGTCGGATCATTGTTGAAGGCCAGCGTGACCCAGCCGGTACCTTTCGTGGCACCTGCGCTGAGGGCTGCCGAGACACCGACGGCCTGATAGGGCTGCAGGAATCCTTCTTCGATGTTGTTGTCCGGATTCGCATCCGTATTGATGATCACCGCCGGGTCTTCGAATGAGACCAGCAATTCACCGCGATTCGGAACGCGATCGTTGGTACATTCGCGAACACCGGTCGACGGATTGACCTGGTCAGCGGTGCAGATCCTGCGGATGACGTTGGGGTTGCGCGTCAATCGGAACAGGGCTTCGATGGCCTGTGCCCATCCACACTCGTCATCCAGGCTCTGACAGGCATTATTGCTGTCTTCCGCCGCGTCGGGCGCAGACCCGTCCATGACCTTGAGCTGCCGCGCTTCGCGGAAGCTCATCACGTTGAGCAACAGCAAGGGTTCACCGGCCAGGCTGTCGTCGAACACACCACTGAAGATCAGACGACTGTTGATCGGGTCGTAGCGCAAGCGATCGCGGATCGAGACGGGAAGGCTAAGCAAGCTGTCGCCGGACCCGACGATGACCCGGAAGCCGGTCGCCGGATCCAGTTCGCTGGCTACGCTTTCGAGGAAATCGGAGCCGATCACGACAAAGCGCGGATTCAGTGGATCCATCAGCTGGACCAGACTTTCGTCCGGCTCGGCCGTGCCATTGAGCTCGATCGAGGTCTCGCGGAACTCATCGAAGACGACTTCGACAGCATCCTGCTGGAAGATATTCGGCAGTCCACGCTTCTGCTTGAGCAGCGTTTCGCCGGGCGTCAGCTGCGGTGCATCCGCCGGCCAGGTAAAGACGTAATCGACTTCGATCGGGTCAGTCTGTGAGGCTGATCCACCCTGATCTTCCGGCAGACGAGCCATCCAGGGGATGCACTGTCCGAGCATCGCATCCGGGAAGCCATCGTTGCTCGGGTCGAAGTAGAAGGTGTCCTGCAAGGGATACCAGTAACGCATGGCGCGCTGGCCGGCAGACTTGCTCCAGAGACCGTTCTTGTAGTCGCGGAAGAACGGCGGCGGCGGCTGCAGGTCACTGGCCGCTTCACCGACCGCGCGACTCTCGAAGCAATTCGGCAGCGTGGACAGGGGATACGGCGGCAGTACCGCAGTACCCGCTTCACCGCCGAACTGGAAACCATCGAAGCCGGCACCGGTCGCGGTGACATAGAACACGCGATAGGCCCAGCGCTCAAGCGCCTCGTTCCAGTACTTGATCAGAACATAGGGGTCCGTAGCTGAAGTCAGATCACCCGGCAGATTGATACCGAAGTCCGCTCGCAGGGCAAAGAGCGCCAGGATGCCAGACCCCGTATTCGAAGGCCGGAAGACGGCGTGCGCGGCGTTGGGGTTGTAGCCCGGCAGACTCAGAATGGGCTGCTGATAGATCCTGAGATCAGGGAACAGCGTCGGACTCAGCGGCTGCTGACCGAGCACCTCGGCGCCGGTCTGCGACGCAATGATGATGCGTTCGGGATCCAGCGGCCAATCAGGCGCATAGTTGATCGCGCGTTGCGGCCAGTAGATGCCCATCGCGTTGCGCCGGTACCAGGCAACGGTCATTTCCTTGTCGGCGTCAGCCAGACGGTTCGGGCGGACCTTGTTGACCGGAATGATGTCGCCGGTTCGCGCCTCACGGTCATAAGCAGCATCTGCGCCAACGCCGTCAAAGAACGCATTGGCGTTAATCACGTAGCCGTTGCGGCCGATCTGGTTATGGAACGGCTCGGTGATCGGCTCGCCGATGTCCCAGCGAATATTGCGGGAGTAGTTCGGCGACTGCGGCGCGTTGAAAGTACGCACCACTTCGATCGACAGGGGCAGCGTGAACGGATCCGTGGTGGTCCCTTCGACATACATGAGCACGGTGAAACCCGGCTCAGTAGCGGTCATCACGCCCGCGTTGACCACCGCACCATTGGACTGTGCCTGGGGCGGGAAGATGTTGACATAGCGGAAGGCGCTGCCCGGCTCATCGGTCTCGACCGGCGCACCGGCGATGTGAACCTGGAAGCACTCGCTGTCGTTGCCCTCATTACATGCCTCGGTCGGCCACGCCGTTCGGCCGACGGACACGATTCGGTTGAAGCTTTCCAGCGGCTCGCCAGCAACTCGCCAGCGAATTTCGACACCGTCCAGGGAATCGAGTGCCGTCAGCACGCCTTCGGGCTGCGGTGGATCCTCGGAGTTGGGCGGCAAGCCCCAGAAAAACAGTCTGCCGACCGCGTCGAGCACCTGCTCGCCGTCGATAAAGATCTCCGGCACGACCGAGAGGCTGCTCAGATCGGCACCTTCGGGAGCGGGTACGGGTTCGCCCACGATCCAGGTCTGGATCTCGAACCAGATGCCTCGCAGATCGAGATTGGCCACGAATACGTTGCGGCCGCTGGAGGCGATCAGCGATGCCTCGCGACCAAAGGTGATGGACTCCGTGAAGCTGCCGCCGACATAGAGGTTCGAGACCGAGTCGGTGGCGACCGTCTTGACTTCGACATCTCCAGGACCGCCGGCGCGGCCGGGCACACCACCACTGGCGTTATAGCGGTCGCCGCCGGTGACCCATTCGAAGGCCAGGTTGCCGAGCGCCGACTTGGCAACAAAGAGATCACGCTGCGCTTCAGCTTGAATCGTGCCTTCCGGCTCAGGCGTGAAGGTTGCCGTACCGTCAAAGCTGCCGGAAATGAAGACACCATCCGAGGCGGGTACGGCACCACCCGTATCGACAACGGCCAGCGCGGTGGCTTCACCGCCCTGAGCAGAACGACCCCACAGCCAGCTACCGTCCGTGCTGCTCATCTTGAGCACGGCTGCCCCGACCTCGTTGAGGTCATTGGTACCTTCGGGCAGAACGACGCCGCCCGCGGAAACACCGGCCAGATAGACATCATTCTGGACTTCGGCCTGAGCAATCGCATTGACGGTCAGGTTGTCAGGAATTGTCCGAACCCAGGACCAGGCCGGGACACCACTGGCCACATTGGAGATGCGACCCACAAACTTGCGAGAAGACGGCTCGAAACCGTCGCTGAACAGGCGCTGCGCACCGTTGAACACTTCCACGTCGTCGATGTAGAAACCGCCGTTGGGACTAGCGCCCGTACCGACCGATGAACCCTCGCCGAGCACCCACTGGAACTGGACATTGGACTGGCCGACGTGGCCGTTCAGATCGACTTCAACCGTGCGCATGTTTGGCCAGCCCGGGCTGGTAGAACACCAACCCTCACCGCTGACCGGGTTGCTTTCGGCCCCATTCCCGGAACCGTTATAGCCGCCCTGGAGGAAACTGGACCCTGAAAAACGCGTCCAGTTGCTGCCGCCATCGGTGGAGTATTCGAGGAAAGCGACGTCATAGCAGCTGCTCGTCGGCAGGTCGAGACGGAATCGATTCTGAAACTTGAGCGTCGGATTGACGGAGTTGGTCAGATCGAAAGACTCGTCCAGGCGCAAGCGATTGAGCGCAATGCCTGCCGTGTTCGGGATATACATGGCCGCGACGCCACTGTTGAACCCCGAATCGATCAATTGCCAGCCACCGGAAACAATCGAAAACGCCTCACCGCCGGGCGTGGTCGCGGGCAGCGCCGCGTTGGAACCCAAAGTGACCGAACCGCTGTGCTCGCCGATCAGGACCGTCCGGCCATCGTCGGTTACATCCAGATCAATGATCCGGGTCGCATTGCTGCTCACGTCCTCATTGAAGGACCAACGCCAGTAACCTTCCGAGTCGATGGCGGCCAGGAAGTGCTGATCCGTCGAGCTGGCTCCGCAAGTCCCCAGTTGAAAGTTGGGCACCGGATCTTCGAGCGGATCGATGCTGTCAAATTCAAGGCAGCCACGATAGGAGCCGGAAATCACGACGGTGGTCGGGGTCTGCGGAATGGTCGAAGGGTTACCCTCTACGACCCCAAGACCCGTGACGAAGTCGCCATTGGTCGCACTCGCAGTCTCGACCCAGACCCAATCTCCGTCCCCTTCCAGCTTGGCAATGAAGATGTCTTCACTCAGGTCGGCGGAGGTCAATTCGAAGGGACCGAAGTCCGCTTCACCAATAAAGGTGCCGGTCACATAGATGAATCCAGCGTTATCGACATCAACGCCGATCGCTGTGTCACCGCGGCTTGAACCCGCTCGAACTACCCATTGCAGATTACCGGACTGGCTGTAGCGAGCCACGAACGCATCATCACCCCCTCGAGAGGTGATGAAACTGGCGCTTCCGAACAGCGCTTCACCGGCGAAGCTTCCGGCAACGATCAGGTCTCCATTCGGCGCCACGGCCGAATCTTCGGCACCATCGATGAAGGAGCCACCGCCCGACGTGGGCCAGACGGCCATCGCCGCAGAGCTGATCGAAAGAGAAACAACGCCCAGCAATGAAGCCAGGCCGAGCGAGCTTGAGAAAATCCGCTTGATGTCATTCATGGCCAAACTCACTGATTCAGCAGGGGTACGGTGGAAACACGACGCATACGGAAGGTCCCGGAGGTGAAAATGGTTGATCGATGCAAGCCCGAAAGGGACTCGGTGTAGGCACCCGCGACTTCCCCGTCGCCGAACTCGGGTGGATTCTGATCCTCTGGATCATCGGGGGAGAAGAAGAACTGGAATTCTCGCGTCACCTCGAAGGCTTCTTCCCTGAACTGGACAAACTGGGCGTCCAGATTGTCATGGTCCGGATGGTAGCGATGGAGGACCGGGTTGGTGGGGAAATTCGGC
>JBCDLQ010000073.1:0-8083 GCA_039414335.1 Pseudomonadota bacterium
GCCATGGAATGGAAAGCCGACGACTCAATCAGCGAAGGCGGCACCTTGGAGTCGCCTCAGCGCTGGTTACCCAGACTCGACGCCATTGCCCGGTCCAGCGGCGCGCTCATCGCGCCGGGGGGAGGCGCCAAAGTCTATATGACCTTTCCACAGGGCGAACCGTCAGGCCTGCTCAAGGGTATCAGCAAGCTGGGGCGTCTCCAGGACCGGTTGAGTGGTCCACCCGCCATGGCCCTGGCCTGCGGAGACATCGTGAGTTCAGGTCTAAATCTGGGACCCACCCGTTCTCCGGTCATCACGGGCCGACCGATCTTCCACAACGAGCGACTGCTGTCCGAAGCACTGCCCGGTCAGCTGCTGATTTCTCCACCCGCCTACAAGCAACTGAAAGATGTATTGCGTAACGCCGGCGGCGGCACCACAGTGATCGAGGGCGTCCGAAGCCAGAAGAAGTTTTACGCCCTGAGCCCATGGCCAACAGTCGAGTCCAGTACCCAGACAGTGGTCTCCAGCGGCGATACAGCCATCGCTGACGGGCCCGTATTAGCCTCTATCCGGCCTGGCAGCATCCTCGGTGAGCGCTATGAAATCCTCAAGCACTTGGGCGCCGGTGCAATGGGAACGGTCTTCAAGGCACGCGATCGCAAGTTGGATGACGTCGTCGCTCTGAAAATGTTGCCTCCGGAAGTGTTGGCTGATGCGGAGAACCTGGAGCGCATGAAGTCCGAAATTCGTATCGCTCGCAAGATCACCCACCCAAACGTCCTGCGGACGCACGATCTCTGGGAGCAGGACGGACAGCCGGTGATCTCCATGGAGTACGTTCGAGGTATCGCACTCAGCCAGTTGATTGAACGATCAGGGAAGCTCAAGTTGGCTGCCGGTTTGCGGGTCTGCTCACAGGTCCTGAAAGGACTGGCTGCCGCTCATCAGGCGGGGGTCCTGCATCGCGACATCAAGCCGGCCAACATCATTCTCGATCAAAGCGGAAATGCGCGACTGATGGACTTCGGCATTTCCCACCCCACCTCCGCCAGTACGGAAGGTGAACCCCACAGAATCATGGGCACGGCCAACTATATGGCGCCAGAGATCGTCACGGGCGGCGAAGTCGATGAACGCAGCGATCTTTACGCTATGGGGGTGATGATGTTCGAGATTTTCACCGGGACCCTGCCCTTCAAGGAGGGCAAAGCCATTGAAGTCTGCATGGCGCATGTCAAAGAAGAAGCTCCAGATCCATCCGAAAGGTGGCCTGGAATCCCTAATGATCTGGAAAAGATCATCCAGACCTGTATGGCCAAGTCACCTCAACAGCGCTATGCCAGCGCAGAGCGATTGCTGCGTCAGCTTCAGAACGTTCGACGTCAGTCCGCCGCCGCCACTGCAGCGGGTTGAGCCCGATCAGAACAGCCAGCGCCACTCGACGGTAACGGTGCTTCCGCCCGTATCGAGCGCCCCACCCGACTGAAGCGAAACGGGTCGGGTGGAATCCAGCCAAAGCAATTCGGCACCCACGCGGTGCCGCTCTGCCAAGGTCTGCACCCAAGCCAAGGTCCAAGCCTGGCCACCATCGTCGTAGATTCCCCAGCTGGCTCTACCGATTCGGTCCGCCGCACCGAAGCGATCGTGTCGTAGCGACCATCGCCCTTGATCGGTCACGACGGAAGCCATCAGATAGGCTGCATGAAAATCAACATCGACCCAAGGTGAGCCGGGAAAATTCATCTTGGTCTTGCCGCGTGTACCCTCGAAAATCAGTTCCCACTGCTCGTTGATGGCCCAGAAACCACCGAGGAGCCAGAACTCCGTGCGCCAGGCATACTCGTCACCGTGCAATTCACGATCGCCACGATTGTCAACAAAAGACAGCTGAGCCGCGATTCGTCCATCATTATCGAAGCCTGCGCGCAGCGCATAGCCTGGTCGAGAATCAAGATCGTCTCCAAAAGACGTGGTCTCGAACGGCCGCTGAAATCGACCGAAACTGCCATCAGGCTCAAGCGGGAAGTTCGGTGGAAGTGATAGGTCCTCTTCCAGCAGGCTGAGTCGATCGTGCATGCTCCAACCACGCCACGCAACGAGCGTGCCCAATTGATCGTTGCCCCCAAAGATCGTCGCGCCCAACTGCCATTCGAAGCCGCTTTCACCGAAGAATCGTTGCTCCAGATCCAAGCCGATCGGTCTGAATTCCTCGGCGATCCAGGAATTGAGTGCGGAGTAGGTCAACGTGTAGGGCGAACCCCACAGCGGGTCGATGTTCTCCTGCGAGCTGGGGTAAAAGAACAGGCCGGCACGGGCCCTGAATTCGCTGCTCGACGCACCCGCACGCTGGTAGCCCAACCAGGCCTCGGTGACGCCTAGACCGGGTCCCGGCACGTCAGAATCTTCAGCACGAGCGATCGCGTGAATTCGGCCGCTCCAGCTCCCGTCGGACTGCCAGTTCATCGCCACCTGACCTTCGAGACGGCCAAAGGGATCGAAATCCTCGCTGGAATCTCCACCTGCATAGAGTCGACCGAATCCGCCCTCGGGCCATCCCGTGGGCCCATCGGCCACTCCGGCTCGCGCACCGATAAAGCCCTCCCATTCGACGGTTCCGGACTGCGCCATCAGCGGCAGGCAGAACGTGCTGATGAGTGCGAGTGGTTTGAATAGAGACAAAATGAATTTCACGATATCGGCCGCCTGTTGGAGGATTTCGCGTCCGAGTCTAAATGAAATTAAGTAGTGACGCCGTGCGGACAGTGCCGCACGGCGTAGCAGAACAGGTCAGCCGATGGCCTTTTCCAGCTCGGGCACAATGTCGAACAGGTCTCCGACGAGGCCGATGTCAGCCACTTCGAAGATCGGTGCTTCTTCATCCTTGTTGATCGCCACGATGGTGCCGGCGTCCTTGATGCCCGTCAGGTGCTGGATCGCGCCGGAAATGCCGATTGCGAAATAGAGGTCGGGGGCAATGATCTTGCCCGTCTGACCCACCTGCAGCTCGTTGGGCACGTAGCCCGCATCAACGGCAGCGCGGGAGGCGCCTACGGCGGCGTTCAGCGTCTTGGCCAGGGCATAGATGATGTTAAAGCTCTCCGAAGAACCCAGGGCACGACCACCGGATACCACCACCGGCGCCGACGCCAGGTCCGGACCCGAGCCATCCGAGCCCTCGACTTTGACGAAACGGGTGTGGCCCGGATCGCTGGCCTGAGCCGATTGGGACTCAACGCTGGCCGAACCGCCCGCATCAGCGGCGGCAAAAGAGGCCGTGCGGATCGTGCCGACCACCTTGACCGACTCGGGCACGCTGACCGTCACGATGGCGTTGCCGGCGTAGATCGGCCGCTTGAAGGTGCGCGCGTCGATCACTTCCATGATGTCAGACACTTGATTGACGCCCAGCAAGGCAGCAACGCGCGGCAGCAGGTCCTTGCCAAAGGTGGTCGACGGTGCCAGTACGTGGCTGTAGTCGGCCGCCAGGGCGACGAGTTCCGGCGCCAGACGGGCTGCGGTCGGATGCGCGAAATCCTCACCCTCGACGGCAATCACGCGGCTCACGCCCTGCAGTTCGGCAGCCTGCGCTGCAACAGAGCCGGCCGAGGCGGCAAAGACGACAACATCGACGCTGTCTGCGCCCATGGCCGCAGCCCCGGTCACGGTCTTGGCCGTTGCTGGGTTGAGCTGCTGGCCGTCGTGTTCGGCAATGATCAGAATAGTGGACATCAGAGCAACCCTCGATTCTTCAGCTCAGAAACCAGTTCCAAGACGTTCTCAACCTTGATACCGCCACCTCGTTTGGCCGGCGGTTCCCAGGCCGTGGTCTCCAGATCCACGGCCGCTTCAATTGCCAGATCGGCCAACGGCACCACGTCCAGCGGCTTGCGCTTGGCTTTCATGATGTCCGGCAGCTTGACGAAGCGCGGTTCATTCAGGCGCAGATCCGAGGTCATGACGGCGGGCAGATCGACTTCCAGCGTTTCGAGACCCGCATCGACTTCACGAGCGACCGTGGCCGTATCGCCTTCGATCTCAACCTTGGAAGCGAAGGTGGCCTGCGGACGATCCCACAGGGCGGCCAGCATCTGACCAGTCTGGTTGCAATCATCATCGATGGCCTGCTTGCCCAGAAAAACGATACCGGGCGCTTCCTTGTCGACCAGCGCTTTGAATGCTCGGGCTGCGGTCAGGGGCTGCACGGATACATCGCTGTTGACCTGGACGGCGCGGTCGGCGCCCATGGCCAGTGCGGTCCGCAGCTGCTGCTGGACTTCGTCGCCGCCGATGGACACGACAATGACTTCTTCCGCCTGACCGCGCTCGCGGATTCGCAGCGCTTCTTCAAGGGCGATTTCATCGAACGGGTTGATCGACATCTTGACCCCGTCGGTCTCGACACCGGTGCCGTCGGATTTGACCCGAACACGCACGTTGTAATCCACGACGCGTTTGATCGCGACCAGTATTTTCATGAAGATTCCTTCGATCTGGAGATTTGCCTATTGCAGCGCTCTATTGTAGCGCGGCTGGGGCCTTCAGTTCGACAAAACGCTCAGGATTCCAGCTTGGCGGCCGCCGCCATGACCGCGTCCTTCTCGAGCAGAAATACGCCATCCCCGCCGTGGGCAAACTCCAGCCAGATCGGCTCGATGTCGGGCGCCAGCATCGCCTGCAGGGCCTCGGCCGCTTCGCCGACTTCGCACACGAGAATGCCGTGTTCGGACAGATGATCGGGCGCCTGGATCAGGAGCTTCCACACCAGATCCAGACCGTCTGCACCGGCCTCAAGCCCCAGGCGGGGTTCGTGCTCAAACTCCGCGGGCAGATTGTCCATGGAGGCGGTCGGAACATAGGGTGGGTTCGTCAGGATCAAGTCGTAGCGTTCACCAGGCACACCGCCGAGCAGATCGGACTCGATGACCGCGACACGATCGGAGAGCGAATGTCGCTGTGCATTGCGCTCGGCCAGGGCCAGGGCCGCGGGGCTGACATCCAGTGCGTCGACCCGACACTGCGGGTGATGATGGGCCAGCACTATGGCCAGACAGCCCGATCCCGTACCGACGTCAACGGCCCGCTGAAGCTGAGATTCACTTAGCCAGGGTTCGAAACCATCGATGATCAACTCAGCCAGCGGGGACCGCGGGACCAGCACGTCGGTCGTGACTTCAAAGGACAGCCCGGCCAGCCAGGCCTCACCGAGCAGATAGGCCAGCGGCTGTCGGGTTTCGATGCGCTTGCTCAGTAGTCCGTCGAGGTGACCGACCTGCTCTCGGTCCAGCACCTGGGCGAAGAGCTGGGGATCGAAATCCGGCGGGAGTCCAAGGCCGGCTGAGGCCAGCCAGCACGCCTCGTCGATGGCATTATCGGTGCCGTGACCAAAAAACAGTCCTTCAGTCTCCATGTCCGCGGCAGCGGCACGGATCCAGGACTCCATGGTCGGGTTTTCGGGCTTGTTGGAGACGCTCATTAACAACGCGGTCAGATCATTGGACCGAATATAATAGCGAGATGATCAAGCGAACTTCCCACCGCCATCAGCGCGGCCGCATCTTTCTCGTCATCCTGGTCGCCGTGGTGGCCACGGCAGGCGGTCTGATCGCCGCCAACCGCTGGATGCAGAGCACGGCCGAATATCAGGCGCTTCAGACCTTCCCCGCGCCCCGCATGGTGGCTGATTTTGCCCTGGAAACCGCCGCTGGCGAGCCCTTCAGCATGAGTGACCTGGACGGTCGCTGGAACCTGCTGTTCTTCGGCTTCACCAACTGCCCTGACGTCTGCCCCGACACGCTGGCCATGCTCGATCAATCGATGCAGCAGCTGACCCTGATGCGCCGAGAGGAGCTTCCTCAGGTTGTCTTTGTCTCCGTCGACCCGCAGCGCGACAATGGCGAGGCACTGGCCGACTATGTCAGCTGGTTCAATGACGACTTCATCGGTGTGACCGGCCCGGAGCCGCAGCTCATCGCTCTGACCCGGCAGCTGGGCGTGGCCTATTTCCGCGAGGAGGCCGATGAAGAAACGGGCTTCTACAACGTGGATCATTCGGCTGCCGTCATTCTGGTCAACCCCGAAGGTCAGCTCTACGGACGCTTCGCACACCCACTGGATCCGGCGCTGGTCACCGCCGATCTGTTCCAGCTTACCGGCTCGTGAGCGCGCAACCGGGGCTGAGCGCCAGCCTGGCAATTCGGATGCTGAGCTGGCCTCAGTACATCCTGCCGAAGAAGCTTCTGACCCGCCTGGCCTGGAGGCTCTCGACCTGCCGCTGGCGCTGGTTGAACCAGCCCCTGATGCGAGTCTTCGCCCAGATGTTCCAGGTGCGCCTGGATGAAGCCGAGCGCGGCGACATTGCCGACTACGACTGCTTCAATGATTTCTTCACCCGCGCCCTGAAGCCCGATGCACGACCGCTGGCCGACGACGTAGCCCTGATCAGCCCCTGTGACGGCACGATCAGCCAGGTTGGAAACATCGACGGCCAATCGATCATTCAGGCCAAGGGACACCGCTATTCGGCCACCGCACTGCTCGGTGGCGAAGACTGGGCTAAGCCTTTTGAGAATGGCCGCTTCATCACCATCTATCTGGCGCCTAGCGACTACCACCGCGTCCATACTCCCATCGCAGGCAAGCTGGTCGGTGAACGGCGAATTGCTGGTGAATTGTTCAGCGTCTCGGATGCCACCACCCGGGCAATTCCCGATCTGTTCGCGCGCAATGAGCGCCTGGTGGCCCTCATGGACACGGAACAGGGACCGGTCGCCGTGGTGATGGTCGCCGCCCTGCTGGTCGCCGGCATCGAAACGGTCTGGGGAGGCCCGACCGATCGACGCCCCGGGCCGGGCATCGAAACGCGCACACCCGCGGGCGTTGAACTGGCCCGAGGCGGCGAGCTGGGTCGCTTCCACTGGGGCTCAACGGCCATCGTCCTGACGCCGCCCGGCGCTCCCGAATGGCGCGAGTCACTCAGCGCAGGACGACGGATCCGTCTCGGTCAGGCGCTGACTGAACACCCGTCCTGAAGCGCCATGCCCGAATCTACCAATGGCGCTTTCGGGAACCTTCTCATCACCATGCCGCTCAAACTGTCCATGAACTCCAATACCCACGCTCTCATTCTCGGCGCGCTGATGGCCTTGGGCCTGGCGGCCTCCCTATCGATCCTGGCGCAGGACGACGACGAAGCCGCAGTGACCGGTCCGCTGCATCCTTCACAGCTCGCGGCCGAATCCGACATGATCGTGCTGGCCCAGCTGGATCGCGTCGACTACGAGCGTCGACGCGGCTTCCCGGTCGGTGGCAACGCCTGGGCCGAGGTACTCGTGCGCTACAAGGTGGACAGCCCCGTGGATCTGGTCCGCATCGTCGAAGAAGGTTTCGGGCCGGACCGCTGCTACTTTCCGGACGTGCCGATCTGGGAAGAGCTTCCCCGCTTCCTGCTGTTCCTGCAGCGAGCCGAGGGCCGGAGCCACAACGGCCATCGCGGCGGCTGCATGCTTGAAGTGCTCGTGACCGCCGACAACCAATACGCGGTCCGCTGGCCCCAGGACAGCCTGATCCTCGACGAGGATGAGCTGGAGCTGGTTGAAGAGCTGGAGTTCATCGGCCCCGGCTCAACGCGCGATGTTACCGACAACACCCGGATCAGTCGTGAAGCGCTGATGCGCGATTACTACATGGAAGATGTCGGCGATCTGACCTTTCGCTACACGCGCGGCATTCCCCTGGACGTCTTCCGCAACGAGATCATGGGCAGCGGATCGCTCACCCGAGACCGCCAGCAGCGCGGGACCTGAGCGTTCGAGCGAGGGAAGAAGTAAGAGCGCACCGCGTGGCGGGTAACCGTCACGGCACGGTAAACCCCACCTGAAGCAAGGCCAAATAGGGATGCTATGGCGTGGCCCGCGTCGCATCCGGGTAGGCTGCTAGAGGCGACTGGCGACAGTCGTCCCAGATGAATGGCTGTCCAACGACAGAACCCGGCTTATCGGCCGGCTCTCACTTCTTCCCTCGCTCGAACGCTTAGGTCCCGCGCTGCTGGCGGTCTCGGGTGAGCGATCCGCTGCCCATGATCTCGTTGCGGAAGACGTCC
>JBCDLQ010000074.1:0-8054 GCA_039414335.1 Pseudomonadota bacterium
CTGATGCGCATTCTGGGTATCGATCCGGGTTCGAGGATTACCGGCGTCGGTATCGTCGAGGGTGAGTCCCTGATCCTAGCCGAATCGCTGCGGCTGGGTTCCGGCCCGATGCCGGAGCGGCTGGGTCAGATCTATCAGCGCCTGGTCGACATCATTGCTGAATTCCAGCCTGATGAGGCCGCGATCGAGACCGTGTTCATGAGCAAGAACCCCCAGTCGGCGATCAAGCTGGGTCAGGCCCGCGGCGCGGCGATTTGTGCGCTCGTCGGCGGTGGCCTGGAGGTGCACGAATACGCCCCGCGTGAAATCAAGCAGGCCCTGGTCGGCCGCGGCGGCGCCGGCAAGGAGCAGGTCCAACACATGACCCGAGCGATTCTCAAGACCCCTGCGCGCATCGGCGAAGACGCCTTCGATGCCCTGGCCGTGGCCCTGTGCCATCACCATACGCGCCAGACCCTGTCGCGCCTGCCCGCCGGCGTGGTGCTGCGATGATCGTCCAGCTGCGCGGAACCGTTCTGGAGCGCCAACCCCCACAGGTCGTGGTCGAGGTCTCGGGCATCGCCTATGAAATCGAATGTCCCCTGAGCACCTTTGATCAGATGCCCGCCGTTGGCGAGCCCGTGACCGTGCTGACCCACCTGATCGTGCGCGAAGACGCGCATACGCTCTACGGCTTCGCCCGGCGCGCCGATCGCGCCCTGTTCCGCGAGCTGCTGAAGGTCTCCGGCGTCGGTCCTCGATTGGCCCTGGCGATCCTGTCCGGCGTCAACAGCGATGATTTCTCCCTGATGGTCGAGGCGGGCGATGCCCAGGCCCTGACCAAGTTGCCCGGCATCGGCAAGAAAACCGCCGAGCGACTGATTCTCGAAATGCGCGGACGCCTGCCCGAGCGCGAGGAGTCTTCAGGTGCCGAGGTTCCCGCCGATGCCGCCGTCGAAGCCCGGGCAGCCCTGACTGCCCTAGGCTATTCGGCCGCCGAAGCCCTGAAGATGGTTCGCGCCGTTGCCGAACCGGACCAGAGCGCCGAGCAGCTGATTCGTGCGGCTCTGAAACAGAAGATGAGCGCATGAGGCGGTGATGGACGAGTCCCGACTGATCAGCGGCGAGAACCAGCCGGAAGAAGCCCGCATCGAGGCCAGCCTGCGCCCGGCGCGGATGGACGAGTACATCGGCCAGCCGGCGATGAAGGAACGGCTGGCGATCTACCTGGAATCGGCGCGCAAGCGCCATGAAGCCCTGGACCATGTGCTGATCTTCGGCCCGCCGGGCCTGGGCAAGACCACGCTGGCGCACGTGATCGCCGCGGAGATGGGCACCAACCTGCGCCAGACCTCGGGCCCGGTGCTGGAGCGCGCCGGTGATCTGGCCGCCATGCTGACGAACCTGGAGCCTGGTGATGTGCTGTTCGTCGATGAGATCCATCGCCTCAGCCCTGTCGTCGAAGAGGTGCTCTATCCGGCGATGGAGGATTACCGGATCGATATCATCATCGGTGAGGGACCTGCCGCTCGGTCGATCCAGCTGGACCTGCCGCGCTTCACGCTCGTCGGTGCCACCACGCGCGCGGGCCTGTTGACTTCTCCCCTGCGCGATCGCTTCGGCATCGTCGAGCGCCTGGAGTTTTACGATGCTCAGGATCTCGCCCGGATCGTCGAGCGATCCGCCGGCATCCTGGACATCGAGGCCGAGTCCGATGGGGCCGCTGAAATTGCCCGCCGGGCTCGCGGCACGCCGCGCATCGCCAATCGTCTGCTCCGACGGGTCAGGGACTTTGCTCAGGTTCGCGCCGACGGTCGGATCACGGCAGACACGGCGGCCGAAGCGCTGGAGATGATGCAGGTCGACAAGCGCGGCTTCGATACGATGGATCGTCGCCTCCTCAGCGTGCTGATCGAGCACTTCAACGGTGGCCCCGTCGGCGTCGAAAGCCTGGCTGCCTCCCTGTCCGAAGAACGCGGCACGATCGAAGACGTGATCGAGCCCTTCCTGATCCAGGAAGGCTATCTGGTCCGGACCGCTCGCGGCCGCATGGCGACTTCGCGCAGCTGGCAGCATTTCGGACTCACCCCACCGGCGGGGCAGGCCACGGAAGACCTGTTCAGCTCTGCCGCTCGGCCGCCGGCCGATCAAGACTGACGCAACCTTCTGATGCGCTACCGCGTCTACTGGGAAGATACGGACGCCGGTGGCGTGGTATACCACGCACGCTATCTGCATTTCTTCGAACGCGCGCGTTCGGACTGGCTGCGCGAGCTGGGATTTCCTCAGCAGGCCCTGCGCACTGACGACAACCGGGTGTTCGCCGTGACGCGCATGGACACGCGATTCATCGCCCCGGCGCGACTGGAAGATGAACTTGAGGTCACCGTTCGCGTCGAAAGAACTCGAGCGGTCTCGGTGGTCTTCAGCCAGGCGATCCATCGCGTGGCCGACGGCGAACTGCTGGCTACTGCCGAAGTGCATGCAGCCTGCCTGAACGCCGAGACCTTCAAGCCGGCTCGCCCGCCGCGTGTAATGGCGGCCGCGATCGAACGTTTTCAACAACAACAGCATGAGCACGACGCCATGCCACAGGAACCGTCGGGATGAACGCAAACGAGCTGGAAATCTGGCATCTGATCATGGAGGCCAGCTTGCTGGTGCAGGCTGTCATGGCCGTGCTGGTGCTGGCCTCATTGGCCTCCTGGGTCGTGATCTTCCGCAAACGGCAGATGTTCGGGCGGGCCGAGAAGCGCGCGCGCGAGTTCGAGGAGAAGTTCTGGTCCGGTGCCGACCTGAACAAGCTCTATGACACGGTCGCGTCGAACCGGGCCGGTCGTGAAGGCGCCGAAGCCATCTTCGAGGCGGGGTTTCGCGAGTTCACGCGCCTGCGCGACGAGCGCCACCTCAACCCCGACACGCTCGTTAACGGCGCCCAGCGCGCCATGCGCGTCACCCTGACGCGGGAAGTTGACCGCCTCGAGCACAATCTCGGTTTCCTGGCGACGGTGGGGTCGGTCAGTCCCTACATCGGCCTGTTCGGAACGGTCTGGGGAATCATGAACTCCTTCCGCGGTCTGGCCGGCGCCCAATCAGCCACGATTGCGATGGTCGCGCCGGGGATCTCCGAGGCGCTGATCGCCACCGCCATCGGCCTGTTTGCCGCCATCCCGGCGGTGATCGCTTTCAACAAGTATTCGGTGCAGCTCGAGCGCCTCGAGCTGCGCTACGACAACTTTAAGGAAGAATTTGCCGCCATCCTGCATCGGCAGGCCCGTCGGCTGCAGGCCGCCGAGGCCTGAGGAGCCCTAGGGAGCCATAGGGAGCCTCTGAATAATTATGCTTGGAGCGCGTTTCAGTCGGACAAGCCGCAGATCGTGTGGTGCGACACGAAGGACAGTAGCCGTAGCTACGGCTGGGTGGCGCGACGCTCGAGATGCGTCTTGTCCGGCGAAACCCAGAAGGGACAGGCCTTTGCGGGGCCTCCGCCTCGTTTGGGCTCACTTATTTGGAATGACCAAACAGCGCTCGCCCAAGCCAAGCCGGAGACTCCCGCAAAGACCTGTCGCGCCCAAGCATCATTGTTCAGAGGTTCCCTTAGCATGAGTGAACAGTACGTCCGACGCCGCCGGCGGCGCATGTCCGAGATCAACGTCGTGCCCTATATCGACGTGATGCTGGTGCTGCTGGTGATCTTCATGATTACCGCCCCGCTGATGAATCTGGGCGTGGAGATCGAGCTGCCCACGGCTAACGCCGAGCCGATGGAAGACCAGGGCGATCCGCTGATGGTCACGGTGACCGCCAACGGTGATTTCTATCTCGATACGGGCGATTCGCCCGAGCTGATCGACGGACAGACCCTCGTTGCCACCGTGTCCGCCATTGCCGCCCGCAATCCCGACCTGCAGGTGCTCGTGGGAGGCGATCGCGAAACCAACTATCAGTTCATCTACGAAGCCATGGTCTACCTGCAGCAGGCGGGCGTGGCATCGGTCGGCCTCGTCGGCGATCCCGAAGAGGGCGAGTGAGCTGCGCTGAATGTCCGAGCGCCTCCAGCATTTCAAGGACGACCTGACCGCCGTTGGCCTGGCCATCGGCGTGCACTTGCTGGTCGGCCTGTTTCTGTTGATCGGCAGCCTGGACTGGCAACCCTTCGAATCGCAGCAGGTGCCCGTGCGCGTGACTCTGGTGGATCAGGCACCGCGCGCTCGTGCAGCGGCCGAGCAAGAGGCCCGTGAGCAGGAGCAGGCCCGGCAACAGGCGGAAGAGCGGCGTCGCCAGCAGCTGGCCGAGCAGCGCGAAGAACAGGCACGCCTGCAGCGCGAGGCTGAGGCTGAGGCAGAACGGCAGCGCGTCGAAGAAGAACGCCGAGAAGCGGAACGGGAGCGCCGGGCCCGCCAGCTGGAAGAGCAGCGCGCGGCCCAGGCCGAGCGCGAACGACTCGCCGAGCTGCAGCGCCAGCGTGAACTGGAACGCCAGCGCATCGCAGACGAGCGCCGGCGAGAAGAAGAACGACGCCTGCAGGAGCTGGCTGAGCTTCGAGCAGAGCGCGAGCGCGCCGAGCTGGAGCGACTCGAGCAGGAGCGCCGCCTGCAGGAACTGGCCGATCGACGCGCGGCGGAAGAAGCCGAACGCCAGGCAGCCGAAGAAGCCGAGCGTCTGCGCCTGGCCAACGAGCAGGCCCAGGCCGATGCGCGCCGGGCCACGCTGCGAGAAGAATATGTGGCCACGATTCGCGAGCTGGTGCGCCGCAACTGGAACCGACCACCCACCACCCAAGCGGGGGTTGCCTGTCGCATCCGCGTCGTGCAGATTCCCGGTGGGGAAATAATCGGCGCAGAAATTGTCTCACCCTGCAACGCCGACGCCGCAACCCGCCGCTCGATTACCGCTGCCGTCCTGCGCGTGGCCTTTTTGCCCTATCAGGGCTATGAATCCGTCTTTGCCCGGGAGATCGACTTTGACTTCATCTACGATGGCTGAAACCACCATCCTGCGCCGTGCTCTCCAGGCCGGTCTGCTGTTTGCGCTATTGCTGCCGGGCCTGGCCCTGGCCCAGCTGCGTATCGAAATTGTCGACGGGGTCGAAGGGGCAATGCCGATTTCGATTGCACCGTTCGCCTGGAATGCGACCGAGCCCGAGCCAGCCAATACGGTCTCGTCCATCATCAGCGCCAATCTGCGCCGTTCGGGTCTCTTCGATCCGATGGACGAGGAGGGCATGATCGATCGTCCCGTACGGCCACCGGAGGTGCGCTTTGGTACCTGGCGTCTGCTCAAGGTCGATCATCTGGTGATCGGTGAGGTTCGCGAAGCGGCCGACGGCTTTGGCTATGAATTCGAATACCACCTGCTGGATGTGCTGACGGGGCGAATCCTCTTGTCTCAGGCCATGGGCGTGGGCCCGGGCGATCTGCGCTTCGGTGCCCATCGGGTTTCCGATGCGATCTACGAAGCCCTGCTCGGCGTGCCGGGCGCCTTTGCGACGCGCATCGCCTACGTGGTGGCCAGCAACGAAGGCACGGACAACCCGCTCTACGAGCTGGTCGTGGCCGATGCCGACGGCTTCAACGAGCAGGCCGTGGTGCGCAACGCTGAGCCGATCCTGTCGCCGACCTGGTCTCCCGATGCTCGCCAGCTGGCCTACGTCTCCTTCGCGACCGGGCGCTCCAACATCATCGTGCAGGACCTCTACACGGGTCAGAATCGCGTGGTTAGCTCGGAGCGCGGCATCAATGGCGCACCGGCGTTTTCACCGGATGGTCGGACCCTTGCGGTCAGCCTGTCGCGCAGCGGCAGCCCGAACATCTGGCTGATTGATCTTCAGGGGCAGCAGCGTCCGCGCCAGCTGACCCACCACTGGTCGATCAATACGGAGCCGACCTTTTCATCTGATGGCACAGAGGTGCTGTTCACGTCGGATCGGGCCGGCCGGCCGCAGATCTATCGGATCGGGATCAACGGAGGAGAAGCCGAGCGCCTCACCTACGAGGGCCGCTACAACGCCCACGCGTCCCTGGGTCCTGACGACCGCATGTTGGCGGTGATTTTCAGCGAAGGGGACGAGGATTACCGGATCGCACTGCATGATCGCGAAAGCGGACGATTGAGTGTATTATCGGACGGTCGTCTGGACGAATCGCCCAGTTTTGCGCCAAATGGCAGCATGGTCTTGTATGCCGCACGACAGAATGGACGAGGCGTGCTCGCTGCCGCTTCGGCTGATGGTCGGATACGACAACGCTTGGTCACGGGGGCAGGCGATGTCCGTGAACCGGCTTGGTCACCCATCATCAGATAGAATCACGAACCAAGAATTGAGTCCGTCTGAATTTTTAACACTCGCCCAAACCAAGAACACAGTAAGGAATCGGGAGGTTTCATGAACACTGCACTGCGCTTGATTGCCATCGTGATGTTGGCAGCCCTGATGGCTGCTTGCGCCCGGCAAACCACTCCGGAGCCCGAGCCGCCGGTCGTCGAACCGCCGACCCAGCAGCCGGACACTACCGAAACGGATCGGATTGATCCCCGTGACTTCACCGATGTCCGCAATCTGGATAATCCGGAGAGCCTGCTCAGCCAGCGCGTGGTCTACTTCGAATTTGACCGTTCGAATATCCGTGCCCAGTTCCGTCCGATTATCGAAGCGCATGCGGCCTACGCGCGTGCCAACGCATCAGCTCGCATCATCCTTGAAGGCCATGCGGACGAGCGCGGTTCGCGCGAATACAACCTGGCCCTGGGCGAGCGCCGCAGTGACGCCGTCTCTGATGCCATGTCTGCCGGTGGTGCTTCGGGCAGCCAGGTCGAGATCGTCAGCTACGGCGAAGAACGTCCGGTCTGCCGCAACAGCGATGACGACTGCTGGCAGCGCAACCGCCGGGTGGAGATCGTCTACACCGCGCGTTGATGATGAACTTCTCGACGTTTACAAAACCTCTGATGGCGGCCGCTCTTGCGGCCGTCGTCGCATCGCCGGTCTGGTCTCAGGACAACAGTGATCTGGTGTACGAGGTCCAGGATCTGCGTGAGGAGGTCCGACAGCTTCGAGGGCTGGTCGAAGAGCAGCAGCGTGAGATCGAGAATCTCCAGCGCCGCCAGCGCGACCAGTATCTGGATCTGGATCGACGACTTCAGGCCATGATGTCGGCGCCGCCGCCGGGTGCCATGCCACCCGACACGCCGGTCCGGCCCGCACCTGAGCAGCCGCGTCCGGAAGTCGTTCAGGCCCTGCCGCCCACGGCCGACGTGCCCGAAGTGCGGGCCCCGATCGAATCGCGTTCTGAAGTGACCACCTTGAGCCTGCCGAACCAACCCGCGGTGCGCGAGCTGGGCACGCCCGGTGAGGCGGAACAGCAAGCCTACGATGCGGCCTTCAGCGCCCTGCGCGCCACCCGCTATGCGGATGCAGCGGAAGGCTTTTCCAACTTCCTGGATCGCTGGCCAGACTCTTCCTATGCGCCCAACGCGCAGTACTGGATGGCGGAGACCTTCTACGTAACGCGCGACTTCCGCACGGCCCTGGGCTTTTTTAACGAGCTGCTGGAACGTTATCCGAACAGCAGCAAGCAGGGTGATGCCCTGCTCAAGATCGGCTTCAGCCACTTCGAGCTGCAGCAGTGGAATGAGGGGGCGAATGCCCCCGTGTAGAGCCATACCGTTCATGGCCGCCGCCATGCCATGTTCGCGGATACCCCAATAGACATAGCGTCCACCGCGGCTATCGACGTCAAACACGCCCAGATCGCTGGTTTTTGTATTGTTCGACCCTGTGAGGTCTGCGGATCCGCCAACGGTTTCAGGCAAAATCGGGTTCAGGACTTCCAGCACTTTTTCAGAACTTGCGCGTGTTGCAAGCTTTGGTGCTGCTTCTGATGTTTGCTTTTTGAAGGCCTTGATCGTAGCGCTGAGCTTTTTGGGTACATCGAGTGCATAGGCGCGGTTGAACGCTTCACGTTTGCCGCGGGGCAGCGTGTCAAAACGCTCTTCCCACGCAATACGGTCTGCTTTGCCCCGGGCGCCAATGGCTGCCCAGGCGGATTGGATGTCAGCGGGGACCTCGAAGGGGC
>JBCDLQ010000075.1:0-8013 GCA_039414335.1 Pseudomonadota bacterium
ACCTTGGCCATTGATCGAGCCCGGGAACGCCTCGCGCAGATCGGGGATGCCGTCGGGCGCGCCGTCCTCGAACAGCTCGTAGGTCGGGCTGATGCCGTAGGCGGTTTCGAAGTTGGTCGAACCGTCCAGCGCAATGGTCTGGCGCTCACCGGCAGCGATTGTGGCGCCGTCCGGGAAGCGCGCGTGGAAGTCGAAGAAGCCGCCGCCTCCACCGGCACCCTGGACGATCTGGTAATAGAAGACGTTGCCGTTGGAGAAGGTGGCATCGGTCAGGTAAACATCGCTGAGGTCAATGGTCTCGGCGCTCGTGTTGATGATTTCGACGAACTGGTCGTCAAAGGGAGCAACCACGATTTCCGACAGCAGCAGGCCAACGGGCAGATCGCCGCCCGAGTTCGGATCGATCTGTACATCAGCGCTGGTCAGCGTGTCGCTGTTCGGATTGCCGGCCAGGTCGACCACGGACGCGCTGTTGACCGTCAAGGACAGGGTGCCCGTTCCGCTGATGCCTTCGACGAATAAGGTCACGCTGTTGGGCGAATTGTCGACGAAGTTCAGATTGGAAAACGCTGTGCCCGTCGTGTTGACCGTGACATCGCCGGCATCGTCGAAATCGGTGACCGCCTCGGAAAACACCACCGTGAAGCCGATCGTCGTTAGCGGTGTCGGCCCCGTTGTCGAAGGCGTGACGGAAGAAATCGTTGGCGGCGTGGTGTCGCTGCCGCAGTCGACGGTGTGATTGCCCAGGTCATCAATGTTGTTGTTCGGGAAGCCATTCCATTCAATGGCGGGATCGAAGGCATCGTTGCCAATCGGGTCCGGGGCACAGACTGTGATCTTGCGTCGAATCGTGTTGTTCTGCGTCGAGGTGTCGCCGGTGCCCCATTCGCTGCCGGGGTCGAAGCCGATCTGGCCGATCACATCCACGGAAGCGCCGCCGCAGGCGAACTCCACAGCGTCATCGCCGTTGAAGTCGACGCTGCCGGTTTGATCCGTCACGTTTAGGATGTCCTGGCTGGCTTGCGTGTTGGAAATGACAAAGGTGCCTTGCGGGGGAACGGAGCCTGTCAGATCTACGTCCCAACCGATTGTGCTGCCGCCGTTCTGATAGCCGTTGAGGCTGCAGTCACCGCCGGTCAGATCGAAGGCTGTGGCGCCATCGTTGTAGAGCTCGATGCTCTTGTTGAAGGACGAACCCTCAACGTACTCGGAAATGAAAACGACCGGTTCGCCGCAGTTGTTGCTGTGGGTTCCCAGATCGGTGAAGTCATTGTTGGGGAAGCCGTCCCAGTCGATCAGCGGATCGAAAGGGTCGCTGCCGTCGTTGTCCGGTGCGCAGGCATCGACCTTGCGTCGAATCGTATTGTTCTGAGTCGACGTGTCGCCTGAACCCCATTCGCTGCCCGGGTCGACGCCGATCTGCCCGATGGCATCGAAGGTCGTGCCCTGGCATCGCAACTCCACTGCATCATCGCCGTTGTAGCTCAGGCTGCCGGAGGTCTGATTGGCCTGTGCCAGGACGAGGGGGTCGGCGCTGCTGTTGGCCAGAACGAAGACGCCAAGCGGTGGAACGGAACCGTTCAGATTGACTGGCGGGAGTGGGCTGGGGTTGCCATTGGCGTAGATCAGAATTTCACAGCCGGCGGCGCTCAGATCGAAGGGCAGCGTGTCGCTGTTGAAGAGCTCCAGGGCCTTGTTGTTAGCCGACCCCTCGACGTACTCGGAGAAGAAGACCAAAGCCTGAGCGGGCAGGGCGAAGGAGAGCACAAAGACAGCAGCAATAAGGCGCACGGCGGGTTCCAAGGCAATTCAATCGGGGGCGCGAAGTATAGCAAGCTCCCTTTGCCTCCAGCGATTTCAAAAGCCGTCCCGATCGGATGCTGCGACAGGATCGAGATCAGTCCTGCTCGCCGATCTTGTCCTGCGTGCGCAGGTCGAAATCGCTCGCGTCATGGCGCTCGTGCAGCTGCATGGCAGGATCGCCGAAGGGGCGATTGACCATGCGGCCGCGCAGGACGGCATCACGGGCATCGATCTGCTTCGACCAGCGCTGCACATGCTCGTACTCGGCCACCTGTAGGAACTCGGCCGCGTCGTACAGGCGCCCCAAAGCCAGCTGGCCGTACCAGGGCCAAATCGCCATGTCGGCGATCGTGTAGTCCGCGCCGGCCATGAATTCGTGCTCGGCCAGGTGCTTGTCCATGACGTCGAGCTGGCGCTTGGCCTCCATGGAGAAACGGTCGATCGCATATTTGATCTTGATCGGTGCGTAGGCGTAGAAGTGGCCGAAGCCGCCGCCGAGATAGGGCGCGGAGCCCATCTGCCAGAACAGCCAGTTGTAGCACTCGACGCGGGCCGTGCCGGACTGGGGCAGGAAGGCGTCGAACTTCTCAGCCAGGTAAAGCAGGATGGCCGCCGACTCGAAGACCCGCTGGGTAGGCTGAACGGAATGGTCCATCAGCGACGGAATTTTGGAGTTCGGATTGGCGGCAACGAAGCCGGAGCCAAACTGGTCGCCCTCGCTGATGTCGACCAGCCAGGCATCGTATTCCGCATCGCCAAAGCCGCGGGCCAGCAGCTCTTCGAACAGGACCGTGACCTTGACGCCATTAGGCGTGGCGAGGGAATAGAGCTGATGGGGGTGCTTGCCCACCGGCAAATCCTTCTCGTGGGTTGCGCCCGAGATCGGCCGGTTGATGTTGGCGAACTTGCCGCCGTTGCCCTGTTCCCATTCCCAGATGGCGGGCGGTGCGTAGTCGTTATCGCTCATGGGGTCTCTCTCCGTTGAATTGGGTTCCCGGCTTAGGGGCAGTCGCCTGAAGTCGGTGGGTCGCGGCAATAGACCGGCCGGTGCAGGGATCCATTGCGCCGCTCGAATCAAAAAACAGATCGTAACGCGAAGGGATCAAGCCTCTCATGGTGAGATGAGGTCGACAATCATTCGATCGTTGATTGAATCTGTCATCGAATTGGCGTCACACTTCACCCTGGCACCCCAAGCGAGCTCAAACAGGCTGCGCCATGAAAAGAAGAACAAAGATCGTTGCCACCCTGGGTCCGGCCACCGACGACAGTGAAGCGCTGGAGAATCTGATCCGCGCCGGCTGTGATGTGGTCCGGATCAACTTCTCCCACGGCGATCCGAAAACGCACGGTCGCCGGATTCGGATGGTGCGCGCCGTGGCGCGCGAGCTCGATACGGACGTCGCCGTGCTGGCCGATCTGTCGGGTCCGAAGATTCGCATTGATCGCTTCCGCGAAGGTCGCGTGGAGCTCGTTCGTGGTCAGCACTTCAGTCTCTACGCCCGGCAAAATCCGCCAGCCGGTGACGAGCGAGGCGTGGGCGTGGCCTATCTCGGCCTGGCCCAGGATGTGGAGCCTGGCAGCGAGCTGCTGATCGACGACGGCCTGATGTCGCTGACCGTCAATGAGGTGGTTGGGGACGAAATCCGTTGCGCGGTCAATACCTCTGGGCCCCTGTCCGACCGCAAGGGATTGAACCTCCGTGGCGGCGGGCTTTCGATTCCTGGTGTTTCAGAAGCCGACAAGACCGATATTCAGCTGGCCGCTGAATGGCAGGTGGACTATCTGGCCGTGTCTTTTCCGCGCAGCGCCGAGGATATGAACCAGGCCCGCGAGCTGCTGGAAGCCGCCGGTGGAACTGCCGGGCTGGTATCCAAGATCGAGCGCACGGAAGCGATCGAGAATCTCGATGACATCATTCGGGCCTCCGATGCGGTGCTGGTTGCCCGCGGTGATCTGGGGGTGGAGATCGGCGAGGCCGAGCTGCCGGGACTGCAAAAGCGCATCATTGCGGCTTCTCTGTCGCTGAATCGTCCCGTCATCACGGCAACCCAGATGATGCAGTCGATGATCGAGAATCCGATCCCGACGCGAGCCGAAGTACTGGACGTGGCCAATGCGGTCATCGACGGTACCGATGCGGTGATGCTGTCGGCCGAGACGGCGGTGGGTCGGCACCCGGACAAGGTCATCGAGGCGATGGCGCGAATTTGCGAGGGCGCTGAGCGCCATATTCAGGCCAATCAGACCGCGCGCCTGGTCAACGTCCGCGCTGAGCGAGCCGACCAGGCGATTGCCATGGCGGCCATGATGGTGGCCAATAATTTTGGGGCTCAGGCCATCATCGCCCTGACCGAATCTGGCTCCACCGCTCGATGGCTCAGCAGGGTCCGTTCGCCCCTGCCTATCATCGGTATGAGCCCGAATCGCGCTTCCTTGCGCAAGATGCGGCTGTTCCAGCATGTGCAGCCCCTGTTCTTTTCCGCCAATGAAGCCCATTCCAGCGATATTCCACAGCTGGCCATGGCCTGTGCCAAGGCCGCGGGTCTGATTCAGACCGGCGACCGGGTGCTCCTGACCCTCGGCGACGACATGGGTGTGCTCGGTGGGACCAATACCTTGAAGATTCTCGAGGTTGAGTGAGCCTAGCATCGCGGGCCGAAATGCGCTCTCGGGCTATCGATAATCCTAGTCGGACCGCTACAATATAGGGATTCATTTGAACTGCGCGCCGTGGAGCGATTAAGAACATGACTGACAGACTCGAACAGCTGGTGGAAACCGCCCAGGCCATGGTGGCCCCGGGCAAGGGCATTCTGGCCATTGATGAATCTTCCGGGACGATCAAGAAGCGTTTTGATGGTGTGGGCGTCGAGTGCACTGAGGAGAATCGTCTCGACTACCGCTCGATGATGCTGACCACGCCCGATCTGGGCCAGTTCATCTCCGGAGCGATCCTGTTCGACGAGACCATCCGTCAGAAGATGCCCGACGGCACGCCGCTGACTCAGGTCATGCAGGAATCCGGAATCCTGCCTGGCATCAAGGTCGACACCGGCGCCAAGGACATGGCCGGTTTCGAAGGCGAGAAGATCACCGAAGGCCTCGACGGTCTGCGTGAGCGCCTGGCCGAGTACGTGGAGCTGGGCGCCAAATTCTGTAAATGGCGCGCTGTGATCACGATCGGGAACGACATTCCTTCTCGCGCCTGCATCGATGCCAACGCCCATGCGCTGGCGCGCTACGCAGCTCTGTGTCAGGAAGCGGGTCTCGTGCCGATCGTCGAGCCGGAAGTGCTGATGGATGGTGGCCATGATCTCGACACCTCCTTTGACGTCACGGAAGCCACCCTGAAGTCCCTGTTCCAGCAGCTCTACGAGCAGAACGTGATGCTGGAAGGCTGCGTGCTGAAGGCGTCCATGGTCATCTCGGGCAGCACGGCCCAGGATCGCGCCGGTATCGAAGAAGTCGCCGAGGCGACGGTTGATTGCCTGCTGAACGCCGTTCCGGCCGCTTGCGCGGGCGTGGTGTTCCTGTCCGGTGGTCAGGGCGATGTCGAAGCCACCATGCACCTGGATGCGATGAACAAGATGGGCGACATGCCCTGGCCCCTGAGCTTCTCCTACGGCCGTGCGCTGCAGGCCGAGTGCCTGAAGACCTGGGCCGCTGATCCGGCGGGTCATCGTGAACAAGCCCAGCAGGTGCTGCTGCATCGCGCCCGCATGAACGGTGCTGCGGCACTGGGCGAGTGGGACCAAGAAGAAGAGAACAGCTGATCGCTGGCTGTGGCCGTGGCATGTTCTCATCTGCCAAGCTGCGACTAGAACCACGAAGGGCACGAAGAGCACGAAGGGGAATAACTGACCTTCGTGTCCTTCGTGTCCTTCGTGGTTAAAATAGACAAATTCGGAAACCGCAATGACCGACAGCAAGGACAAGTTTCGCGAGCAGGCGCTGGACTATCACCGTTATCCCGTGCCGGGCAAGATCAAGATCTCGCCAACCAAGGCGCTGACCACGGCCAAGGATCTGGCCCTGGCCTATTCACCGGGCGTGGCGGCGGCCAGCGAAGCGATCGCTGAAGACCCCGACACGGCACGCGAGTACACGGCACGCGGCAATCTCGTTGCCGTGGTGTCAAACGGTACAGCGGTGCTGGGCCTGGGCGCCATTGGCGCGCTGGCCTCCAAGCCTGTCATGGAAGGCAAGGGCGTGCTGTTCAAGCGCTTTGCCGGCATCGACGTATTCGATATCGAGATCGATGAAACGGATCCGGAAAAGCTGATCGATATCGTCGCCAGCCTGGAACCGACCTTCGGCGGTATCAATCTGGAAGACATCAAGGCGCCCGAATGCTTCAAGGTCGAAGAAGCCTTGAAGGACCGCATGGGTATTCCGGTCTTTCATGATGATCAGCACGGCACGGCCATCATCACCGCGGCGGCGATGGTCAACGGGCTGGAGCTGTCGGGCAAGCGAATCGAGGACGTCCGCCTGGTGGCTTCGGGCGCAGGTGCGGCGGGCATGGCCTGCCTGGACCTGTTGGTGACCATGGGCCTCAAGCGTGAGAACGTCGTGGTCTGCGATCGCGAAGGCGTGGTCTATGTGGGCCGCGAATCGGATATGGATCCGCGCAAGGCCGGCTATGCGATCGAGACCGATGCCCGGACCCTGGGCGATGCCATTCCGGGCGCCGATGTCTTCCTCGGCGTCTCAGCGCCGGGCGTGCTCACGCCGGAGATGGTCAAGGTCATGGCCGAAAAGCCGATCATCCTGGCACTGGCCAACCCCGTACCGGAAATCATGCCGGACGAAGCCCGCGCGGCCCGTCCCGATGCGCTGATCGCCACGGGCCGTTCTGATTACCCCAATCAGGTCAACAACGTCTTGTGCTTCCCTTACATCTTCCGCGGCGCTCTGGATGTGGGTGCGACGGGCATCAATGATGAAATGAAGATGGCCTGCGTGCAGGCCATTGCCGAACTGGCTCGCATGGAGGCCTCGGATGTTTCGGCGGCGGCCTACGGTGGTGAAGTGCCGCGCTTCGGTCCCGACTACCTGATTCCCCAGCCCTTTGATCCACGCCTGCTGGTTCAGCTGGCGCCCGCTGTGGCGCAGGCCGCGATGGATTCCGGCGTGGCGACGCGGCCGATCGAAGACATGGACGCCTATCGCGAGCGGCTCAATCAGTATGTGTTCCGTTCGGGCCTGGTGATGAAGCCGGTCTTCGATGCAGCGCGCAAGGATCCTCGCCGGGTGGTGTTTGCCGAGGGCGAAGAAGAGCTGGTGCTACGCGCCGTACAGACCATCGTGGATGACGGACTGGCGAAACCGATTCTCGTCGGTCGTCCAGGTGTGGTCGATATGCGTATCGAGCGGGCGGGATTGAGAATCCGTCCCGGCGAACATTTTGAGCTGGTCAATCCCGAGTCCGATCCCCGCTTCAAGGAGTACTGGCAGACCTTCCACTCGATTACGCAACGACGCGGTGTAACGCCCGACTCGGCCAAGGCGATCGTGCGGACGCGCAACACGGTCATTGCCGCCATCATGGTCCATCGCAACGAGGCCGACGCCATGATTTGCGGCGTGGTTGGTCAGTACGGGAAAAAGCTCAAGTACGTTACCGAGGTGCTGGGCTTGGCGCCGGGCTGCAAGACGCCGGGTGCCTTGTCGGCGATGGCCACGGAGAGCGAGACGATTTTCGTCTGCGATACCCACGTCAATCCGGACCCGACCGCCGAGCAGTTGGCGGAGCTGACCATCATGGCGGCCGAAAAGGTTCGCCTGTTCGGCATGACACCGAAAGTTGCCCTGGTTTCCCATTCGAACTTCGGCAGTCATGTGGATGCGCAGTCGTCGAAGATGCGCCAGGTTTTGGCAATGGTGCGCGAGCGGGCGCCGGATCTCGAGGTTGAAGGTGAGATGCGTGCCGATGCGGCCCTGCAGCCGCTGATTCGTCAGCGCGTGTTCCCCGATTCACGGCTGCAAGGTCCGGCGAACCTGCTGATCATGCCGAATCAGGATGCGGCACACATCGCCTTTTCAATGGCTCGCGTGATCGGCAAGGCGGTCACGATTGGACCCATTCTGATGGGAGTCAATCGCCCGGCTCACGTGCTGACGCCGTCGGCGACGGTCCGTCGCGTGGTCAACATGACTGCGATCGCGGTGGTGGATGCGCAGAACGAGCAGCGCCAGTCCGCGCGC
>JBCDLQ010000076.1:0-7918 GCA_039414335.1 Pseudomonadota bacterium
ATCGTCGCCGGCCAGTGCCGAGCCGTCACTCGTGCTGAATGGAACCGTGAAGGTGCCCTGGACTGCGCCCGTTAACTCCACGGTGACAGCGAGAATTGAAGTCCCGCTGTCACCCTCGTTCTGACTCGCGTCAAGCACGGCCAGGCTAGCCTGATCATCGTCAGTGATGGTGGCGGTACCTTCGGGGTCGCTGATCACCACGGCAACACTGCTTGGATTCGACAGAGAAACCGTTAGTGTCTCCGGGCCCTCCAGTACGTCGTCGTCGAACACATTGACCGAGATCGTCTGAGTTTCGCCGTCATTCCCGGAGAAGTTCAGCGTTCCAGCGCTGTCGGTGTAGTCACTGTCCGCAGTTGCCGTTTCTTCTGTCAGCGCGAAGTCCACGGAGAAAGGAAAGTCAATGTCGCCATTGAGCTGGACCACAAAATCCAGGGTCTCGTCGCCAGCGTCGGCTTCATCCACTGCGGCATCAGCGATCGTCAGTTCGACCGTATCGTCGTTGAGAATCGTGCCCTCGCCACTATTGTCGACCGCCACAACCGAGCCATCAGAGGGTGCACCGAGCACGACGAAGAAGCTCTCATCATTCTCCACGTCGGTTTCGCCAATAACAGGGACGATGAGGGTCTGTGTTTCTCCTGCCGTACCGCTGAAGCTCACCATCGCCGACTGACCCGTGTAGTCGATGCCATCAAGGGCACTGGAGTCATTGGTCGCGTACGGTACGGTGAAGGCCGCAGTGGCGTCACCGATCAGGGTTACGGTGAACTCGAAGTCAGTCGTGCCGCTGTTGCCCTCTTCCAGGCTGACATCGTCGATCGTGATGCCAGTGCCATCGTCATTGTTGATCGTGCCAACACCCGTGCCCAAGCGGAAGAAATCCGCGCTGTCCAGATCGAGGAAAAACGTCTCCGCGTTTTCGATATCCATATCGCCAAGAATGTCGACGGAGACCGACTCCGTTTCGCCCGCCAGGCCCGTGGAAAAGGTGACTGAGCCCGAGGTGTCGGTGAAGTCCATGCCGCCCGTTGCCGTATCGCTTCGGGTTGAGTAAGCGACCGTCCCGGTCAGATCGGTCTGCAGTTCGATCGTGAAGGTCAACGTTGTCGTTCCCGAATCTCCCTCAGTCACCGAGACGCTATCGACGGCCACCTGGTCATCGCAGGCGTCGGGAATGCCATCCATATCAAAGTCTGGGTCGCCGGCGTCGCAATATTCGTTCTCGTAGTAGTTGAAGCGGTTGCCGGGGAACTGGGAGGTGAAAATATCCTGATCACCGTCGCCATCCATATCAAATATTCGGTGACTGAAATGGGTCGTCGCACCTGAGCTATCGAAGCTGCGCAGGACAAAACTGTCACCGTCGATGTTGTCGTACCACTCGCCGTCGCGGCTACCCACAAAGTCAAAGTCTCCGTCGAAATCCAGATCGGTCATCTGGCAGCCGCGGACGGAATCGGCGCCGGTGTCGTTGGAAATGATTTTTTCCGTAAAAGCCGATCCGTCGCCCACCGTGTTGAGCCAGACTGAAATCTGTTGGCCGGGGTTGGCCGGGCTGTTGTTTTCCTGAATGATGAGGTCCGGGTTGCCATCTTCGTCGAAATCCTGGACGTTCAGGCAGGAGACGTTGGCCAAGGGCTCGATGATCGTTTCGATCCAGGCCGTACCCAGCCCGTTACTATTGTTGAACCAGGTCAAAAATCCACCGCTCTCTGATCCGCCGGCGGCAATATCCAACGTGCCGTCGCCATTCAGGTCGGCAATAAAGACGTGGGAGGCCGACGGAAGATTGTTGTCGATCAATTGCCTGGAAGTAAAGTTGGTGGTGCCGGTTTCTGTGAGCTGATTGGCCAGCCAGAACACATCACCTGCGTTGCGATGCGTAGCCACGACGTCCAGATCGCCATCTCCGTCCAGGTCGCCCACGGCAAGACCGTCGGCGCGAAAAACCGTTCCTACGGTGCGGCGGTTGCTGAAGCTCCCAACGCTTGCGAATTGGTTTTCGTGCCAGTAGACCCGACCGTCATCGAAGTCCGTGTAGACGATGTCCATGGCACCGTCGTTATTGAGATCAGCCAGTTCGAGTTTTCGGGGTCGGCTCGTAGAACTGAGCGAAACATTGGTAAAGGTCGAATCGTTGCCGTCGTTGAGGAACAAGTCGATGTTGTTGTTCAGGTCGTCTTCACCGATGCCCACCACATCGACGTCTCCATCGCCATCGAAGTCAAAGGGCTGCAGATCTCTCGCGCTGTTTTGGTTGCCAATATTGACGCGGTTGGCGAAGTCGATTTCGACCGCCAGGACCAACGCGGGAATCAGAGCAAAGAACGCCACAACCAACGCTGAGAAAACACGATTTTTTCGAGACATGATGATGTTAGCTGCCATTGCCAATACCTCTCAGAGCGTAGCTGATCGACAGGTTGGAAATATGAAGAATGTATGGAGATGAGCGATGGTCGCTCGAGGGCCCGTTCGTGCGACAAGCCCATTTCTTGCAAGGTTTCTCAATTCGAGGGCGTCGAAAATGCTCCTAGGGAGGCTGACGCAGTCCAAGCCACCAGCACTGGTGCTCTGTTTGTACTCTTCGCCCGGGTGTGTCGCCGAATCTGAAGCGTTGATTGTCTGGATGGGTGAGGCAAGTATTCGAGGCATGCAGGATGACTCCAGGGGAAGGGTTATTGGCTTTTATCAGCGAAAGCTCCCTAAGCCTCGCGATCGACCCGCGCCAGAATGCCGAGTTCCAGCGCTTCCGCAACGGTGGTCTGGAGGCGAGGCAGGTCGAGCTGGTGCTGGCGGGCGATGTCAGACAGGCTGCGCTCTCCGTCTACTTCGCACAGGTAGGTCGCCATTTCGGAGTCGTTAACGTCCTGGAAAAGGCGGCCGGCTTCGACCAGCGTCAGGGTTCCGGCAGCTGATGACTTGTCCGCCGTTCGGCGCATTTCCATCAGCGACAGTCCACTGGCCAGCTGATGGATGTCATCTACAGCGACTCCGTAAGGGGATTCGGCTTCCGACTGCAGGGCTTGTTGAATGGTCTCCTTGTTGAGTGCCGCGGGGGCATCGCCGGCGTGCACGAAGGGTAGGGTGGCCCGCTCATGCGCCAGATGAGCCAGTACACCCATATTGACCAGGAACAGGAGCTGCGTCATGCCGCGATGCGCCGGATCCTCGAGCACCTGATCCGCCATGGCACGGAGCCCTTGAGCAGTCAGCGGGCCGCCGGTGGCCTGAGAGCCCACAAGGGCTTGATCGAGCAGGGCGCCGGAGTTCGCGCGGAGCAGCTGGGCGATGAGACGGAAGACTTCCACCTGGCCGCTGCCGTAGAAGAAATAGCCCTTGGGGCGATGCAGCAAGGGCGCTGGCACCACACCTTCCATCGCTGTCCGCAGCAAACGTTTGTCGGTAAACCATCGCGCATGCTGGGTCGCGGGAATGGTGGCGAGAAACTCCAGCAAGCGATGATCGAGAAAGGGAACACGGTTCTCGATACCGTGTGCAGCGGCCGTTCGGTCTTCGTGCCAGAGGTGATAGTCCAGATTGGTCCGGTACTTCTGACGATAGGCGGCCCAGCTATTGGTGCGGTTGCCGGCGAGGCAGCCTGCGTCCAGCCAGCCCGCTTCGAACCAGGCGATGAAGGCTGGAGAGATCGCGGCTCTGGATACGGACTGCTCGCGATGCAGGGTCGCTAGCGCGTGCTCGACGTGTTGCCACGCCCCTCTATCGTGACTTTGGCGTATGCCGGTCAACCAGTGCAGGTAGCCGCCCAAGAATTCATCGGCGCCCTGCCCGAGGAGGATCACTTTCAGGGAGGGATCGAGTTGACGGGCGTAAGCATGGAGCCGGAACTTAAACCACTGCTCGGCGGTGATCGTGGGGAGCTCGCAGGCCCACAGAAGGTTGCGCCAGTCATCGGGTGTAGGCGCATCGTCCAGGGGGGCTTGAACCGCGTGGTTGGGCAAGCCAAAGGCCTCAGCGGCTTGGCGCGAAGCGCCCGCATCGCCGCTGGCCAGCGTCGCGTCATTCCAGACGCTGAAAGTCGGTATGGCTTCATGGGCAGCGGCCAGGCCAGCAATGGCCACCGAGTCGATACCGCCGCTCAAGAACAGTCCGACGCCCGCATCGGCCATCAGCCTGGCACGGACGCTGTCGGCGAGCAGTTCCCGAAAGCGCTCCGGCGTTTCCGAACGCATTGGTGGAGCTAGCTGGGCTGCGGCGGCTTCCAATCGCCAATAGCGTTGAACGTTGACCTCCCCGCTTTCCAGATCGATGCGAACGATGCCGCCGGACGGGACGCGCTGTATCCCATGAAAATGGCTGGGCAACTCTTCCCTGTCGGCCATCGCCCAGCCGCCCCATTGGAGTGCACTGCGCCAATCGAAGCGGGCGTCGATGTCCGGATGGGCCAACAGGGCTTTGATCTCTGAGGCAAAGATCCAGTGTCCCTGGGATTTTCCACAGGCATAGAACAGGGGTTTGATGCCCATGCGGTCACGCGCAAGGATCAGCGTTCGATGTTGTCGGTCCAAGACCGCTGCGGCGAACATGCCGTTAATGAGCTCGAAGGCCTGGAGGCCATGTTCGGCGATCAGGAAGGGCAGAACTTCACAATCGGATTCTGATCGCAGGGCCTCGCGTGACTGAAGACTGTGACGCAGCTCGCGATGGTTGTAGAGCTCGCCGTTGACGAAGGCGCTGACGCCGCCATCCGGGCTGTGAAAAGGCTGGCTGCCGTTGGACAGGTCATTGATGGAGAGCCGGCGAAAGGCCAGGGTGACGTCGTTCCAGATCAGGGAAGCGGCTTGATCGGGGCCGCGATGTTCCAGCTGGGCTGCCATGGTCTGGACAACGGACGTGCGTTCCGCTTCGGATTTGGCGCTGCCACCGCACTCCACGAACCCCGCAATTCCGCACATGCCGACGTCTCCCTTCGCTCCAGTGAGACGTCGGGTCGACTGTCATTCCTCGATGAAACGCCCCCTCATGGGACTCAATTATAGAAGATCGGCCCAGGACCGTTTCCCGCGTTGATACGCGGTCATAGCAGTTGGAATTGATCTCAGAAGAGGCAACCGATCCCCCGTCGATTCTGCGTCTGGCCGGCGCGATTGATGCTGGCGCAGCCGGAAACAGCACCACCGCTGCTGACAGGGGTTGCGTTTCGATCAGCAGCAAGCCGAGTGCAAGACATTGATTTAGGGGGGCGGTCTTCGAAGGCGCAGTCAGCACACGAGTTCACTCCTTGTTCTCGTGAGCGTCCCTGGCCACGCGTCAGCCACGCGAGCCGACCAGGCTCAGTGTTCCCTTAACGCAAAATAGTGGAAAAGAGGGACAGCGACCTGTGATAATGCTCGACTCGTTTTCTGCAATCACTGGCCGTTAGAAAGTGCCATGACTGCGCTACGGGACTATTCGACTACTGAGTCAAGCTGCATCATGAACAATAAAAATCTCGCTTCCTGCCTCCTGTTCTCTTTGCTCGGGTCGATGGCCTGGGCTGACACGCCGACGCCGACGGGCAACAGCGCTATCTTTTTCCATCCCGATGGCACCTCGGCCAGCCATTGGGATGCGACCCGGATGCTGTACTACGGCCCCGATGGGTTTCTCCATTGGGACCGTCTGCCCGAGCTGACGACCTACCGGGGGCACATCGATGATCGGTTGGTGGCGACGTCGAATGCGGGTGCCGTGACGCACGCAACGGGCACGCTGGCCTGGTCGGACTCCTTCGGCCTGGACGAAGCGGGCGAGGTCTATCGGTCAGCCAACGGTTCGGAGTTGACCATCATGGAGCAGGCTCTGGCTGCGGGACTGGGCACGGCGCTGGTACAGACCGGTTCTCTGATCGAGCCGGGCACTGCGGCATTCGTGGCGCGAGCCCCGAGCCGCTACGACTACGAAGTGATTGCCGAACAGGTGGTCCATTCCGGTGTGGAAATTCTCCTGGGAGCCGGTGAAGAATGGCTGCTGCCGGAAGGCGCCCAGGGTCGCTTCGGGCCCGGCAGTCGTACCGATGGCCAGAATCTGATCGAAGTAATCGAAGACAAGGGCTACGTCGTGGTCTATACGCGCGACGAGTTGGCGGCACTGGATGCCGGCGTGACTCGGGTCTTCGGCGTCTTCGCGCTCGAAGACACCTACCACGATCGTTCGGAAGAAGAGCTGATCGAACTCGGTCTGGACAACTACCTCGCCAGCGCACCCACCGTCGCCGAAATGACGGCCTTCGCGCTCAGCCGACTCAAAGACCGGGACCAGGGATTCCTGCTGGTGATCGAGGAAGAGGGCACGGATAACCTGTGCAACCGGCGCAACGCCAACGCTTGCCTGGAAGCCATGAAACGGGCCGACGACGCCATCGCGATGATTCAGAACCACATCGATGACCACCCCGATACCTTCATGGTGATGACCAGCGACAGCAATGCGAACGGACCTCAGGTCAACAACGTGCCCAATGATCTGGATGAGCTTCCAGAATTCGATTCCTTCACTAACTCCGCGATCGACGGTGTGGCCGGGACGGGGACGGCGCCCTTCATGGCCCAGCCCAACCGTGCCGGTGAACGCCAGGCCTTCTCCATCAGCTGGGCGTCCGGTTTCGACGTCGGCGGCGGTGTCCTGGCCCGAGCCAGCGGTCTCAATGCGGATCAGCTGATGCCGGTTACGGGGATCTGGAATACGGATATCTACCGGATGCTGTATCTGACCCTGTTCGGCGAGGAAATTGCTGACCCGGGCGCTTCCGATACCACTGAATAAGTACCCCGGCGCCCCCGCTCCGACGGGGGCGTGGCTGGATGAGCCACGGAGAATCCAGCTGATCACCCCTGCGCTTCGAGTCCGGTTCCCGCACTCGATCTGAATCGCTTTTCCAACCTTTTCCACCACCAGTGCATCCTGTCCCATATGGACACCTGCGCTTCCATGCCAGCCCACGATTCCCAAGGCGGGGACGCGGCCTTTGTCGAGGCGGCCCAGTCGGGCGATGTGCGTGCCTTTGAAACGCTCTACCACCGCCATGCGAGTCGCCTGATGCCGATGCTGTGGCGCCTGGCGGGTGGTGATCGGCCATTGGCCGAAGACTGGCTGCAGGACGTGTTCGTGCGGGCCTGGCAGAAGCTTGACCAGATCCGTGATCGCGCGGCCTTCGGCGGCTGGATCCGTCGTCTGGCAGCCAATATTGCCCTGTCCGATCGTCGCCGCGGCCGCCTGGCCACGGTCGATGTCGATGTTGAGGCAGCGGCCCCCGAGCCCCCCTGGCCGGCGGCGGATCTGGATCTGGAACGCGCGATTGCCGCGCTGCCCGTCCGCGCGCGCCAGGTCATCGTGCTGTTCCATCTGTCCGATCTCAGCCACGCCGAGATCGCCGAACTGCAGGGCGTGAACGTGGGCACGTCGAAGGCGCAATTGCATCGCGCCCGTCAGATGCTCAAGGAGGCATTGCAATGACCCCCAGTGATCAAGAACTCGATCAGCGTCTGGGTGCGCTGGTGACCGAAAGCCGACCGGATGACGCGGTCTGGGACCGAATCGAATCGAATCTCAAACCCGCCCGACGCTGGCCCTGGGCGATCGCTGCGGCTGCGGTCGTGGTGTTGGGTGTGGCGCAGATCACACTACCCCAGCTGGAACCGACGTCTGAGATCGGTCCTTCGCTTGTGCAGGGCACCCCTGTGGAACTCAACACCGTGGTGCCACGTCTGGCTCAGACGCCGGCCCTGCTGGCTGCTTGGCAGGACAACCAGAGCGCAATCCATGAGCTTGAACAGGCCCTGATCGACAACCCGAGCAACCCACTGCTGCAGCAGTTCCTGGGCAAGGCGCGCCTGCGTGAAGCCCGTTTGGTGCAGCTGAATCAATTCCTACCCCAAAGGAGTATCGAGACATGAAGACCCTGAATGGCTATTGG
>JBCDLQ010000077.1:0-7917 GCA_039414335.1 Pseudomonadota bacterium
CGGCAGCGGAGCCTGCGCGACGGCCGTCAGCCTGATCGAGCGCCAGCGTGTCGACACCACGGTCAACATCGACCAGCCCGGCGGGCGCCTTGTGATACATTGGCCCGGTGCCGGACTGGGCATTCGCATGACCGGCCCCGCACGCCGGATTTACGAAGGACGCATTGACCTTGACCCACCTTCCAGCGACGACTGAATCGGCTTCATGACCACCACAAACGACGTGCTCAGCTGGCTGGCAGATCATCCCGACCTGCTGATCGAGCACCCCGAACTGATCGACCAGCTCAACCTGCCACATGACGTTGGCACGACCTCCCTGATCGAGCATCAGGTCGAACGCCTGAGAGCGGCCAATCGCAAACTGGAGCAGCGCCTGACGGCCCTGACCAGCATCGCCAGCGAGAACGAACAGCTGATCAAACGGCTGCATCGCCTGTCCCTGGAGCTGATGACCCAAGCAACCGTCCAGGCAGCGATTAAGGTACTCGGTACGCAATTGCGCGAGGACTTCAGCACGGACGCGGTGGTCCTGCACCTGAGCCAGCCCTTGCCCGCAGATGGAAGCCATCAGGATCAAGCGCTGAACGATGTTCTTGTTCATCAGGACTGGCCCGATACGCTGGCCGGCCTTCGTGATCGCGGTGACATCGAGTGCGGACGCCTCACCCGCGAAAAGCTGGCAGCGCTGTTCGGACAGGATGCAGCCGAACCCTTGAAATCGGTCGCCGTGGTACCGCTCGAAGGGCTGGGACTGCTAGCGATCGGCTCAACCGATCAGGAACGCTTCCATCCGGGCATGGGCACGCTGTTTCTCGAACTGCTGGGCGAAACACTGATCGCCCGATTCGCAGAGGACACTGCGCCCCAGCGCAAACGTGCCTGAGTCCGCTTCAACGCCTCTGGCAACTGCCATCGGCGACTTCCAGCTGCACGCCCGTGACGAGCTGGGCCTGAGCCCGGCCAGTCTGGATGCCTACGGCCGCGATCTGTCTCAGTTCAGAGCCTGGTGCAGTCAGCGACAATTGGAAGACCCTGCCTCTTTGAAGACCGATGATCTGCGGGCCTATGCTGCTGCGCGCCATCGCCAGGGCTTGAGCCCACGCAGCATTCAGCGCCAGCTCTCAGCACTCCGACGCTTCTTCCGCTACCTGCGCCGGGAAGGTCGCGTGCAGGGCAATCCCGTCGAAGGCGTGCGCGCTCCCAAGGTCCAACGTCGCCTGCCACGACCGCTGGATGTTGACCAGGTCCTGGCGCTGCTCGATATCCCTGAGGAAGATGAACTGGCCACGCGAGACCGGGCCATGCTCGAACTCTTCTACACCTCGGGCCTGCGCGTCAGCGAACTCGCCCAGCTCATCTGGCACCAGCTGGATCGCTCTGAAGCGCTGGTCCGAGTCCTTGGCAAGGGCAGCAAGGAGCGCATCGTCCCGGTCGGCCAGCACGCGATGAAGGCGCTGGACGCCTGGCGCCGAGTTCGAAGGGGCCTGCCCAACCCCGACGTCGAAAACATCTTCACCAGTCGACAAGGTCGCGGCTTGGGCGTGCGCGCCATCCAGAAGCGGGTCGCCTACTGGTCCGAACGTCAGGGCCTCGATCAGAAAGTCCACCCGCACCAGCTGCGACACTCCTTCGCGTCCCACATCCTGGAGTCTTCAGGCGACCTGCGCGCGGTTCAGGAACTGCTGGGCCACGCCAATCTGTCAACCACCCAGATCTACACGCATCTCGACTTCCAGCACCTGGCCAAGGTCTACGACGAAGCCCATCCTCGGGCCCGCAAGGCCGGATCGAAGCGCAAGGACTGACACCGCAGACGCCGAGTCAGCTAAAGGATCCAAATGCACAAGCCAATCCCCGCTTCGCGCCACGCAGTCGAAGAATGAAAGGTCTCATGCAGAGACGCTGAGGAACTGAGAGATCGCTGAGGAAAACCCTTTTTGGTCTTTACCCCGCGGCTCTCCCTATCCCCGCGCTCTCTGCGTGGAAATGCCAACACTTGAAGGATCAAAACACTCTTCGACTTGCAGCAGGCAATCGGAGATTGAAAACCTCACGCGGAGGCGCTGAGGAACGCCGGGATCGCAGAGGAAAACCTTTCATTGGTTTTTCTCCGCGCCCCCTCCTTTTCTCTGCGCCCTCTGTGTGAGTCCTCTTTAGCTTTCGGTCACAGGCCCCACCCTTTTTCGCGCCACGAACTGCCCCCATGTAGGCAGTTCACGCGTAATCGGATTCAGCATGGAACAGTATCGCGGCACCACTATCGTTTCGGTTCGCCGTGGCAATCAGGTGGTGATTGCCGGTGACGGACAGGTCACGCTGGGCAACACGGTCATGAAAGCCAATGCGCGCAAGGTCCGCAGGCTCTACAAGAATCAGGTTCTCGCCGGCTTTGCCGGGGCTACTGCCGATGCCTTCACCCTGTTCGAGCGCTTCGAAGCCAAGCTGGAAATGCACTCGGGTCATTTGACCCGCGCTGCCGTTGAGCTGGCCAAGGACTGGCGCACGGACCGACTGCTCCGACGGCTGGAGGCCCTGCTGGCCGTCGCCGATGGCGAGGCGTCGCTAATCATCACCGGTAATGGCGATGTGATCGAGCCCGAGGACGACCTGATTGCGATCGGATCCGGCGGCCCCTTTGCCCAATCAGCGGCCCGCGCCCTGCTCCGACACAGCGAGCTGGACGCCGAGGCGATCTGCCGCGAGGCCTTGACCATCGCCGGCGAGATCTGCATTTACACCAATCACAACTTCACCGTCGAAACGCTGAACACGGACTGATCCATGTCGCAAATGACCCCCAGAGAAATCGTCCAGGAACTGGACCGTCACATCGTTGGCCAGGACGACGCCAAACGGGCTGTTGCCATTGCCCTCAGAAATCGCTGGCGCCGCATGCAGGTCGATGATGATCTGCGGCCGGAAATCACGCCGAAGAACATCCTGATGATCGGCCCCACGGGCGTCGGCAAGACCGAAATCGCCCGTCGACTGGCCGCCCTGGCGCGAGCACCCTTCATCAAGGTTGAAGCCACCAAGTTCACTGAAGTGGGTTACGTCGGCAAGGACGTCGAGTCCATCGTTCGCGACCTGGTCGAAACGGCGGTCAAGATTGCCCGCGAAGACGCGATTGCCAAGGTCCGCTCACGGGCCGAAGACGCCGCCATCGAGCGCGTCGTCGACATCATGCTGCCCCGACGCGAGAGTTCGGGTTTTGCCAACGCGCCCGCCCAGACCGATGATCGTCAGTCCGACACGCGCCGGAAGATCTTCAACAAGCTGGTCAACGGCGAATTCAACGATCGCGAGATCGAGCTGGATGTTGCTCTAAACGTCGGCGTGGAGATCATGTCCCCACCGGGCATGGAGGAAATGACCAATCAGCTGCAGCAGATGTTCTCCAATCTTTCGGGCAGCAAGAAGCAGAAGCGCAAGATGAAGGTCAAGGACGCCATTCCGGCCCTGATCGAGGAAGAAGCGGCGCGGATGATCAATGACGAAGAGGTCAAGCAGACGGCGCTGAAGAATGCCGAGAACAACGGCATCGTTTTTCTCGATGAAATCGACAAGGTCGCTCGCCGCTCCGACAGCGGCAGCGCCGGTGAGGTCTCCCGCGAAGGCGTACAGCGCGACCTGCTGCCATTGGTCGAAGGCTGCACGGTCAACACGCGCTACGGCACGATCAGCACAGACCATATCCTGTTCATCGCGTCCGGTGCCTTCCATGTAGCCAAGCCATCGGATCTGGTTCCCGAGCTGCAGGGCCGGCTGCCGATTCGGGTCGAACTTCAGGCCCTGTCCAGCGACGACTTCAAGCGCATTCTTACCGAACCGGATGCGTCACTGACCCGCCAGTATCAAGCCCTGCTCGCCACGGAAGGCGTGACCCTGGACTTCGGCGACGACGCCATCACCCGTCTCGCAGAGATTGCCTTTGCCGTCAACGAGTCGACGGAGAACATCGGGGCTCGGCGCCTGCATACGGTGATGGAGCATTTGCTGGAAGCCCTGTCCTACAGCGCGCCGGACCGCTCCGGTGAGGCGATTAATGTTGATGCGGACTACGTCGAAGCCGCCCTGGGCGAGCTGGCCGGAAATGAAGACCTGAGCCGCTACATCCTGTAAGCGGAATCAGGCTTGGCGTTTTCTTGTCACGTTTTGCGTAACAATAGCGTCGCATCAAGCAACCCCTGTCACGCACCGAAAGCCAATCCCAGTCGACCCGGTCTCATCAGCATGAAAGATACGCCCCAGTCCACGGCCATCCGGCTCGACCAGGTTTCCCTTTCTCTGGGCGGCCGGAGAATTCTGGAAGACTTCAGCCTGGAAATTCCCGCCGGCACGGTCACCGCCGTGATGGGCCCCAGCGGCGCCGGCAAGACCACCGTCATGCGGCTGATCACCGGCCAGCTCAAACCGGACTCAGGCGCAGTCTGGCTCGGCGATGAGCGCGTCGATAGGCTCAGGCCCCGCCAGCTCAACCGCCTGCGCAAGAACATCGGCGTGCTGCTGCAGAACGGGGCGCTGTTTACGGACCTGACCGCTTTCGACAACGTCGCCCTGCCCCTGCGCGAGCACAGCGGTCTGCCGGAAGCGCTGATCCGCAAGATCGCCCTGCTGAAACTGCAGACTGTGGGCTTGCGCGGCGCCGCCGGGCTGTATCCGCGCGAACTGTCCGGTGGCATGAATCGCCGTGTGGCGATGGCCCGCGCGATGGCGCTGGACCCTGACCTGATGCTCTACGATGAGCCCTTCGCCGGCCTGGATCCGATCTCCCTGGGCGTATCGCTTCGACTGATTCGCCAGGTCAATCAGGCCCTGGGAACGACCAGCGTAGTGATCACCCATGACGTCGGCGAAGTGGCAAAGCTGGCCGACCTGGTCTGCATCATCGCCGACCGCAAGCTGGTCGCCTCGGGCTCACCCACTGAACTGGACGACAGCCAGCACCCGCTCGTTCGCCAGTTCGTCGATGGGCTTCCCGATGGCCCCGTTCCCTTTCATTACCCGGCATTGCCACTGGAATCCGAATTGCTGTCAAAACCGGAGCGCGCCCGATGACGGCACCCGTTCAATCCAGCAGCTGGACGGCACCGCTGCGAGAACTCGGTCGCGCAGGCCTGTTCCTGCTCACCGCGATCCGGCACATGCGCCTGACGCGACTGCAGCTGGCCGAAACCCTGCGCCAGGTCTACTTCGCCGGCGTGCGGTCGCTGGTCATCATCGTGACCGGCGGATTCTTCGTGGGTCTGGTTCTGACCCTGCAGACCTACGATACGCTGACCCGCTTCGGTGCAGCCGATGCGGCTAGCACCGTGCTGGCTCTGTCTTTGTTCCGCGAACTGGGACCAGTGCTGACGACACTGCTCTTTGCCGGTCGAGCCGGCACTTCGATCACCGCCGAAATCGGCCTGATGCGGGCGACAGAGCAGCTCGATGCCATGGACCTGATGGCCATCGATCCGATGGAGCGCATCGTCCAGCCCAGGCTGATCGCCGGCATCATCGCCGTGCCGGCCCTGACCCTGATCTTCAACGTTTGCGCCATCTTCGGCGGCATCGTGTTCGCCGTGTTCATGATGGGCAACGATGCGATCACCTTCTGGGGCAGTATGCAGGCCTCGGTGGAGCTGTGGCGTGACTTTGCCCACGGCATGTGGAAGGCCGTCGCCTTTGGCTTCCTGGCCGGCTGGCTGGCCGTGTACTACGGCTGGACCGCCCGCCCGACCGGTGAAGGTGTCGCCCTGGCCACCACTCAGACGGTGATCGCCACCGCTATCTCGGTTTTGATGCTCGATTTTGTCCTGTCGGCCTTCATGCTCTGAACGCCGCGGCACGCAATGACTGGAAAACGCTCATGAAAAGCTCTCATCAGATCGAACTGACCGCCGGCATCTTCCTGCTGCTGGCCATCGCTTCATTGACCTTCCTCGCCATTCAGGCCACTGATCGCGGTGTGACCGCGGGCAGCAGCTATCAGATCAACGCCTACTTCACCAATGTCGGCGGTCTCAAGCCCCGCGCCAAGGTGGCCTTGGGCGGGGTGACGATCGGCCAGGTCGAATCGATCACATTGGATACGGACAGCTTCGAAGCCAAAGTGGTGATGCGCATCTCCGAGCAGTTCTCAGATCTGCCCGAGGACTCTTCGGCGTCCATCCTGACCTCCGGCATCCTGGGCGATCAGTTCGTCGGCATCGAACCCGGCGGCTCGCCGGATTCCCTGCTCGACGGTGACCGCCTGATGCTGACCAATTCGGCGCTTCAGCTCGAACAGCTGATCAGCCGCTACCTGTTCAATTCCGAAGGAGAGGAATGACATGTCCAAGTTTCTGACCGCCCTGCTGGGCTTGATGCTGGCCGCCCAGGCCTGGGCCCAGGACGACCCGGTCGAGATGATCGAGACCGCAACGGGTGAGTTGTTCGCCCTGGTCGAATCGCATCGCAACGAGTATCCCGATGATCAGGACCGCCTGTTTGCCGGCTTGAAAGGCATTCTGGGCGAACGCACCGATTCCTTCTACTCGGCTCGCCTCGTACTGGGCCGGGCCGGTCGCGGCCTGGAAACCGAGCAGATCCAGGCTTTTGCCGATGCGCTGACCGACGTGCTGATGCGCCGTTTCGGTGGCGGCCTGCTGGAATTCCAGAGCGAAGACCAGATCGATGTCCTGCCCCTGGCTGGCGACAACAGCGACCGCCTGACACGCGTCCGCACCCGGATCAATCTGAACAACGGTGACCGCGCGCCCGTCGACTACATGCTGCGCAAGCGTGACGGCAACTGGCTGATCTTCGATGTCATCGTTGAGGGCATCTCCTATGTTGCAACCTTCCGCAACCAGTTTGCCGAGGAGATTCGCCGCAACGGCTTCGACGCCACGCTGGCGCGCCTGCAGAGCGGTGAGATCGAAGTCGACGTGGACGGCATCAGCGAATGACCGGCGGCGACGAGGCCTTCGACCTCGCCGGTGATCTGGACGCCAACAGCGTCGCGGAAATCCATCGCCGCACCTCGCCTTCATGTCGAGCTGGCAAGCTGCCAGCTACCGTGGACCTGAGTCAGGTCCGACAGACCGACTCGAGCGCGCTGGCCCTGCTGCTGTCCTGGCAGGAAGCGGCAGAGCAAGCCGGTCGAAGCATTGCATTCACCGCACCACCGGAAAGCCTGCGCGTGCTTGCCGAATTGAGCCAGGTCTCACCGCTGTTGGGCTGGCGCCCCGCGGATGATGACGACAAGGGAGAAAACGCATGAGGAAGTTGAGCCTATTGCTGCTTGCCACTCTGTTGGTGGGTTGCGCAACCACATCCACACCCCCGGAAGACCGACTGCAAGAAGACCCCTGGGAACCGTTCAACCGCTCCGTGCACGAGTTCAACAACGGCGTGGACCGAGCGATTCTGAAGCCCGTCGCAGAAGGCTACGAAGCCGTCACGCCTCGACCGATCCGCAGCGGTGTCCGGAATTTCTTCAGAAACCTGGGCTCACCGGTCATCATGATCAACATGGCGCTCCAGGGCCGCGGCAAGGATCTGGAACAGGAATTTCAGCGCTTCTTCGTCAACACGGTCTACGGCATCGGGGGTCTCGTCGACGTAGCCAGCCGAGCCGATATCGAAGACAACGATGCCGACTTCGGTCAGACCCTGCACACCTGGGGCTGGGACGAGTCCCGCTACCTGGTGCTCCCTTTCCTGGGGCCATCGACGCTGAGAGATGGTGTCGGGACCGGCGTGGACATGACCAAGGATCAGGTGTGGCAGGCGGCCGTCGATGCCGATCATTGGGGCCTGCTCGGCCTGAGCATTATCAGCCTGCGCGCCGATTTACTGCCCCTTGAGGAGCAGCGCGAAGGGGTACCCGACGACTATGCCTTTATCCGCGATAGCTGGCTGCAACGCCGCAACTTCATCTTGAAC
>JBCDLQ010000078.1:0-7839 GCA_039414335.1 Pseudomonadota bacterium
GACGCAGCAGAACCAGTGGCCGAAACCAGCGCTGACGAAGCGCCAGCCACGATGCCGGTCACCCGGACTGCCCGGAATGAAGGTCTGCCGACCTGGATGATGGGCCTGATTGGCGCCGGTGGACTTGCCCTGATCGGCGGTCTGGCCTTCCTGTGGAGCAAGCGCCGCAGCAAAGGCAGCGTTGAGGCACCGCAGGATCCCACCATCAGCATTGACACGGCTCGCGTCAATGTGATCAACGATCGCAGTGATCTTGGTGTGCATCTGACGCTGCTGAATGCGCTGGCTGCCGCCGATGACGAAGAAGGTTTCGCCGATGCGCTGGATGGCATGTATGCCGAGGTTCAGGATGACAACGATCCGACCTGGCAGGAAGCGCTCAATCTGGCCGTGCTCAATGCACCGGATCACCCGCTCCTGACACCTCGTGAAACGGGCCTGTCCGCCGAAGACACGGCCGATGGTCTGGATGATCGGACGCGAGAGATGCTGGGCATCCTCGATTCGACGGAAGATCCGCATGCAGCCGACGAACCGGACGATTATGAGATCGACTCGACGCTCGAGTTGCAGGAAGACGATGACGAAGCCGCCCCCGCAGAGGAATCCGATGACTTCTTTAGCGCGGTGAATGAAGTTCCGGACGATGACGCGGGCGCTGAGGACGAGTTCACGGCTGCGGCAAGCGACACGATCGTTGTGGGCGACACGGACATGGATCTCGCTGATATCTCAGACCGCCTCGATGACGAAACTGAACTTGAGCTTGGCTCCAAGCCTCCGGCGCTTGACGAGTCCCATGATGAGGACGGCGATAGCCCGGACTTTTCATCAGAGGAACAATTGCTCTCGGATGCGTCGGGAAATGAACCCATCCTCGAAGCCGATTCAGATGTTGAAGATCTTGACTTGGACTTTGAGTTTGGTGCCGATGATCAAAGCGACGATGCGGATAATTCGGCCGCCGAAACCCTTGAGATTGATCCCGAGTCCGAACTGTCTCTCGATGATCAGAACCTGATTGAAACAAACGAAGATCGGTCGGCGGAAGGCCACGACATGCGGGTTGAAGCAGCGGAAGAGGATCAAGACGAGCCCAGCCCCACGGACACGCTGGATCTGTCGGGTCAATCCGGCTCCAACGATACCTTGCGCATGGATCCCGATGAACTGGCCGCTTTGAGCGAAGAAGCCGAAGCACAGAAGGAAGACGACGCGTCGGGTCCCGTGCGTGCCGACGACACGCTGGATCTGGTTTCCAGCGAAATGGATTTCGAGGATGTGGGCGATCGCGAACTGGAGGCCTTCCTGGCCGAGGGTGACGAAGAACCTGACGATGAAGCCGATTCGGGTGAATCCATTCTGGATATCGACCCGGGTGATGAGGGCGAGCCGGCCTTGAGCGATGATGACGCCGACGTGAAGCTGGATCTGGCCCGGGCCTACATCTCCATGGATGATCCAGATTCAGCTCGCACGCTGCTCGAGGAAATCGTCAGTGGCGGTTCCAGCGCCAAGCGGGGTCAGGCGCAGGAACTGCTGGACGATCTCTGATCTGAAGCCATTGCATGCGCCTGGCGGCCGGAGTTGAGTACGACGGCTCGCAGTTCTACGGCTGGCAGCGACAGCGCCAGTCGCCGACTGTGCAAGCCGTCGTCGAGGCAGCGTTGAGCGAGGTTGCCAATCACCCCATTACGGTGCACTGCGCCGGCCGGACGGACACGGGAGTCCACGGCCGCTGCCAGGTCATCCACTTCGATTCGGAAGTCGAGCGTAGCGAGCGTTCCTGGGTGCTGGGTGCCAACACGGCCATGCATGCGGGTGCCAGTCTGCTCTGGGCCAGTCCCGTGTCCGACGATTTCCACGCCCGCTTCTCGGCGACTCGACGCCGATATCGCTATCGAATCCTGAATCGTTGGGTGCGTCCCGCCATCGATCGTGGCCGGGTTGCCTGGATTCGCCATCCGCTGGAAGCAGAGGCCATGCATCAGGCTGCGCAGTCCTTGCTGGGTGAGCATGATTTCTCCAGTTTTCGAGCGCGGGGCTGCCAGGCAAAATCGCCCGTTCGGACGATTCATGAGCTGGCGGTGAGTCGTCACGGAAGTGAAGTCTGGATTGACATCGAGGCCAATGCCTTCGTCTACCATATGGTCCGTAATATCGCTGGTGCACTGATTGCAGTGGGCCAGGGCCGTCGGACCGTCGAATGGGTGGCCGACGTGCTTGAACAGCGTGACCGAACCGAGGCGGGGGTCACAGCACCGCCTGACGGTCTGACTTTCATGTTTCCGACCTATCCGGATTTCCCGGCACTGCCGGTCTCGGACCGGGTCGGTTTCCAGTCTGGCAATGATTGACTTTCGATGCCTGGTACGACGACATGATTCGAACGAAGATCTGCGGCATTACCCGTGCCGAAGACATCGCCCTCTGCGCTGAGGTTGGCGTTGATGCGATTGGCCTGGTCTTTGTCGAGAAAAGTCCCCGCTATGTCTCGACGGATCAGGCGGCCATGCTCGTTCGCGAGGCCCCGCCCTTCGTAACGCGCGTCGGACTCTTCATGAATGCAGAGGCCGAGCAGGTAGAGGACGTGCTCGCCCGTGTGGCTATCGATGTCCTGCAGTTCCACGGCAATGAGTCGGCGGCATTCTGCAAGCAGTTTTCGCGGCCGTGGATCAAGGCATTGGCGCTGAACCGCAGCGACGATCAGACCTTCGCCGAATATGCCGAAGCCGATGCGCTACTGCTTGATGCCCATGCGGGAAGCACCATGGGCGGCAGCGGTGAATCCTTCGACTGGTCGGCGATCCCCGATCTGCCCAGACCGTGGATTCTGGCGGGCGGCCTGAACCCGGACAATGTGGCTGAGGCCTGCCGGATAGCGCGACCGCATGCGGTCGATGTTTCAAGCGGCGTGGAGTCCCGGCCGGGCATCAAGAATGATAGTCTTGTCCAACGTTTTTTCAACGCAGTAAACGAGGAAGTAATCGATGGCTGATCCAGCACTCAAACTGGCTCCCGAAGTACAGGTCCCGGACCTGAACGGGCATTTTGGCGTTTTTGGCGGACGTTTCGTTTCTGAAACGTTGATGCCCGCGCTGGAAGAGCTGGATGCGGCCTGGCGAAAGTACCTGTCGGACCCGGAATTTCTCGCCGAACTGGATCGTGATCTCGCGCATTTCGTGGGTCGTCCTTCACCGCTTTATGAGGCCACTCGCCTGTCCGACCAGATCGGCGGTGCGAGGATCATCCTCAAGCGCGAGGACTTGAACCACACGGGCGCTCACAAGATCAACAACACGATCGGTCAGGGCCTGCTGGCACGTGCCATGGGCAAGCAGCGCGTGATCGCCGAAACCGGCGCGGGTCAGCATGGCGTGGCCTCGGCCACCGTGGCCGCTCGCCTGGGTATGGATTGCGTGGTCTACATGGGCGCTGAAGACGTTCGCCGTCAGGCGATCAACGTCTATCGCATGAAGCTGCTCGGGGCGGAAGTGGTCAGCGTCGAAGCCGGTTCTCGGACGCTCAAGGATGCCTTGAACGAAGCCATGCGCGACTGGGTCACCAATGTCGATGACACCTTCTACATTCTGGGCACGGTAGCGGGCCCGCATCCATACCCGGCGAAGGTCCGTGATTTCAATGCCGTCGTTGGTCGTGAAGCCAGAGAGCAGATGATGACCCAGTACGGCCGACTGCCCTCGGCGCTCGTTGCCTGCGTCGGCGGTGGATCGAACGCGATTGGTCTGTTCCACCCCTTCATCGGCGATGAAGACGTCGCGATGTACGGCGTGGAAGCGGCCGGCCGTGGCCTGTCGGGTGAAGAACATGCGGCCAGCCTGTGTGCCGGCCGTGTCGGCGTCCTGCACGGCAGCCGTACCTATCTGCTCGATGACGATGATGGTCAGATCCGCGATACGCACTCGGTGTCGGCGGGTCTGGACTACCCCGGCGTCGGTCCGGAGCATGCCTGGCTCAAGGATATCGGCCGAGCGAAGTACGTTGGCATCACCGATGAGGAAGCCATGGAGGCTTTCCATGCACTGACCCGCACGGAAGGCATCATGCCGGCACTGGAAACGGCGCATGCGATCGCCTACGGCATGAAGCTGGCTGCCGAACTGCCCAAGGACGACCTGGTGCTGTTGAATCTTTCCGGCCGTGGCGACAAGGACATCAACACGGTGGCTGACATCGAGGGGATCGAGTTTTGAACCGCATTGATCAACGATTCGAAGCACTAAAGGCTAGCGGTCGCTGCGCCCTCGTGCCCTACGTCACCGCTGGCCATCCGCACCCGGAGGCCAGTGTTGACATTCTTCATGCCGCGGTCGCGGCCGGTGCCGATCTCGTCGAGCTGGGCATGCCGTTTTCGGATGTGATGGCTGACGGACCGGTGATCCAGAACGCCTGTGCCAAGGCCCTGGAGCAGGGCACGCATCTGGATGAGGTGCTGGCCATGGTTCGGGAATTCCGCCAGCGTGACAAGGACACGCCCGTGATCCTGATGGGCTACACGAATCCGATCGAGCGCCGGGGCGCCGAGAAGTTTGCTGCCGAGGCTGCAGAGGCGGGCGTGGATGCACTGCTGATCGTCGATTGCCCGGCCGATGAAGCCGATGAGCTGCGCGAGCTGCTGAAGTCACAGGGTCTGCACCAGATCTTCCTCGTCGCGCCCACCACCAACAACCATCGCCTCAGTCACGCGGCTCGTCTGGCCGGTGGATTCGTCTATTACGTGTCCATCAAGGGCGTGACGGGTGCCGCCAGCCTGGATACGGACAGCCTGGGCCCGATGGTCGAGAAGGTCCGCGCTCGCGTCGATCTGCCCGTAGCCGTCGGTTTCGGCATTCGAACGCCCGAGCAGGCGGCCGCCGTGGCCACTCTGTCCGACGCTGTCGTCATCGGATCAGCGCTCGTCGATCGCCTCGATCGATGCGAGAGCACTGAGGCCTGCGCGCAGGTCGTGCAGGAGTTCCTTGCGCCGGTCCGAGCCGCAATGGATGCAGCGGCTTCCGAGCCGGCGGTCGAGGTCGCAGCAGCGCAATGAGCTGGTTCCAGAAATTGATGCCAGCCCGGATCCGGACCGAGGGCGGCAAGACTCGGAAGGTGCCGGACGGCCTCTGGACCAAATGCAAGAACTGCGACGCGGTGTTGTACCAGCCGGAGCTGGAACGCAATCTGCAGGTTTGCCCCAAGTGCGACTTCCACATGACGCTGTCGGGGCGTGCCCGCGTGGAAGCCTTTCTGGATGAAGGCGACAAGACCGAGCTCGGCGCCGGTTTGAATCCCATCGACCCGCTCAAGTTCCGCGACAGCAAGAAGTACCGTGACCGCCTGGTGGCTTCACAGAAGGCAACCGGTGAAACGGATGCCTTGATCGCCCTGCGCGGCAAACTGCTGGACCTGGAGCTGGTCAGCTGCGCCTTCGATTTCCGCTTCATGGGCGGCTCCATGGGATCGGTCGTCGGAGAGCGTTTCATGGCGGCCGTGCACGAGTGCCTGGAGTCTGATCTGCCCCTGGTCTGTTTTGCAGCTTCTGGTGGTGCCCGCATGCAGGAAGGCCTGTTTTCTCTGATGCAGATGGCCAGAACCTCGGCCGGCCTGGCCCGCATGGCCGAGCGCGGACTGCCCTATGTCTGTGTTTTGACGCATCCGACCACCGGCGGTGTGTCGGCCAGTCTGGGCATGCTCGGTGATATCAACCTGGCGGAGCCCAATGCTCTGATCGGCTTCGCCGGCCCCCGCGTGATCGAGCAGACCGTGCGCGAGACGCTGCCTGAGGGCTTCCAGCGGTCCGAGTTCCTGTTGGAAAAGGGCGCCATCGACCAGATCGTCGATCGGCGTGAGCTGCGCCAGCGCATTCATGCCCTTCTGGCCATGTTGATGAGCTCGCGTCGTTCGATCCGAGAGGGCGAGTTGGTCGATCCGGCCATTCCTTCGCCCGATGCACCTGCAGCCGACGCGATAGACAAGGACTGACGCCATGGGCGATCGCGCCCTGGCTGATTGGCTGGTCCGACTGGAACATCGCTCTCCCGAATCACGCATCGAGCTGGGACTCGATCGGGTCAGCGCCGTCCTGGAGCGACTCGAACTCTCGAACCGTCCTCGCGCCGTGGCGACGGTCGGCGGGACCAACGGCAAAGGTTCAGTTGTGGCCTATCTCGAAGCCATGGCGCGGGCTTCCGGTTACCGAACCTACGCTTATACCTCTCCCCATCTGATCGATTTTTCAGAGCGCTTTCGGATCGACGGCAAGCCCGCGCCGGAAGCCGAAATTGCCGAGGCCCTGTCTCGCGTTGAGGCGGTGCGCGGAGACCTCTTCCTGACCTACTTCGAACACACCACGCTGGCTGGGTGGGTTCTTGCCGATCGGGCAAACGTGGATTTCTGGGTGCTGGAGGTGGGCCTGGGCGGACGCCTGGACGCGGTGAACGCGATCGACCCTGATGTATCGATCATCACGTCAATCGGTCTGGACCATACGGATTGGCTGGGCCCAACGCGCCTGCACGTTGCCCGCGAGAAGGCCGGTATCGCACGGAAAGGTCAGCCATTGGTAATTGGCGAACGGCGGCCGCCAAAAGGCCTGGATGCCGTGCTGGATGGGACCGAAGCGTCCCTGTGGCGGATCGGAAGGGAATTCAGATCAAGACGGACGGTGCGGGGCTGGACGCTGCGCTGGGCTGATCAGCGTCTCGATCTGCCTGATCCGGGCATGAGCGGCGACTGGCAGTACGCCAATGCGGCTTGTGCCGTGCTCGCCTTATGGCTGCTGTGTCATCAGCTGCCGGTTGATGCGGCGGCCATGGTGGAGGGGCTCCAGACTGCACGAGTACTTGGGCGCTTTCAGCGCGTCCATGAGCGCCCTGAGGTCATCCTCGATGTCGCCCATAATCCTGCTGCGGCCCGAGCCCTGTCCCGGTGGTTGGCGACAGAACCGCTCAAGCCGACGGTCGCTGTGTATTCAGCGCTGAGCGACAAGGATATCGCTGGTGTAGGAAGGGCCCTGAAGGCTGATTTTCAACACTGGATACTGGCGCCCCTGGACAGCGATCGGGCCCGTTCCGTCAGCGAGATCGAGGCTCTGTTGCGTCACGCTGCTGTCACAGGCCGCGTCAACGGGGTAGAATCCATAGCGCTCGCGGTTGAGGAGGCAATGGACCTCGCGGGCGCCGACGGTCGAGTCGTGGTTTTTGGCTCGTTCCTTACCGTGGCTGAAGCCTGGCCGCTTTTTGACTCTCAATAAAAAAAGGGTGTCATGGACAAAGTGCTCAAGCAGCGTCTGATCGGCGCATCGATACTGATTGCTCTAGCGGTCATCTTCGTTCCCATGTTGTTCGACGGACCCGCCGACAGCCCCGAGAGCCGCGAAATGAGCATCGAATTGCCCAGCGCGCCCGGCGACCGAGCACCGGTGCGGCGACTGCAGCTCAACCCTGATCAGGCACGCGCCACTCCTCGCGAAGAGGAAGACGACACCACAAGCCGCATCGAACCGACCCGTATGGCGTCGGAGAACGCGGTGAATGCGCCTTCGCGCGATGAGCTGATGGCCGAGATTCAGGCCGAGGCGGACGAAGTGGTTGCGGCAATTGATCCGCCAGCGCAGCCCCCTGATCAGTCCTCTTCTGAAGATGGTGAGACCACCTCATCGAACCCCCTTTTGACGATGGAACCCTTGCCTTCAGAGCCGGAATCCGCTCCCGTCGAGCCGGAACCCGAGCCAGAGCCCGTAGTGACTGCACCGGTTACCAGCACTGCGGCCAGCGCTGGAGACACGGCCAATCGCGGGTTTGTAGTGCTGGTTGCCTGTTTCGGCAGCATCTAAAACGC
>JBCDLQ010000079.1:0-7819 GCA_039414335.1 Pseudomonadota bacterium
GCGTGACGATCAACATGATCAGCCTTTTCGGATTTCTCGTGGTGCTGGGAATTGTCGTCGATGATGCGATCGTGATGGGCGAATCAGCCTATTCGGAAATCTCACAGCACGGGGGTTCGACCGACACGGTCATCAATGGCGTGCTCAAGGTCGCAACACCCGCGACTTTCGGTGTGTTGACGACGATCGCCGCATTTTCGCCGATCCTGATGGTGTCGGGCGTATCCGGTCAGTTTTTTGCCCCAATTGGCTGGGTAGTCGTTCTGTGCCTCCTCATGTCCCTGGTCGAATCGAAGTTGATTTTGCCAGCTCACCTGGCTCACATGCGTCAGAAGGCCTATTCGCAAGATGATCCGCCTCGCATGATCCGCTTTCAGCGACAGTTCTCCACCGCACTGTACCGCTTCGTTGATCGCTTCTATCTTCCATCACTCGACCAGCTGCTGAAAAATCGGTACCTAGCGTTGGCGGGCTTCGTCACCGTGTTAATCCTATCGATCGGCCTCATCGCAAGTGGGAACCTGCGGCTCGTCGCTTTTCCTGACTTCGCGAATGATTTCCTCCGAGTCGAACTGGAGATGAATGAGGGCACTCCGCCCCTTCAAACTCAAGCAACGCTGGACCGCCTGATTCGAGTTGCGGAAAGAATCGATGCCCGAGTTCAACAGGAGGAAGGATTCCCTGAACCGATGTTGCGAACGGTCTTTGCGTGGGCGGAATCGAACACTTCAGGCAATCTACTCATCGAGCTGGTTCGCAATGAAAACAATCGGATACCGACCAGCGAGTTCGAGCGCATCTGGCGGGAAGAAGTCGGTGAGATCCCGGGAGTCAGAGCCTTACGCCTGGGATCTGGAGGGGGCCCGGGCGGGGACGGCCCAGATCTGAGCTATCAATTGGTCGGAAATGACCTGGAACAACTGCAGTCAGCCGCCGCAGCGCTGGAATCGGGAATACGCGCCTTCGCAGGAACCTATGACATTCGCAATTCTTTCGAAGGCGGCGTTCGCGAACTTCAGCTGAATATTCGTCCTGAAGCCGAGGTGCTGGGGCTCAGCCAGCAGGCGCTGGCTCGCCAGGTGCGGCAAGCCTTCTATGGAGAAGAGGTCCAGCGGATTCAACGCGGACCGGATGATGTGCGTGTTCTGGTGCGCTATCCGCGCGCTCAGCGGGACTCTGCGGGTTATCTGGAATCCATGCGAATCAGAACCCCGGACGGCCAGGAAGTGCCCTTTAACGCGGTCGCAGATGTGCAGGTGGGTAGCAGCCCATCCAGCCTTCGCCGCTACAACGGCCAGCGCTCGATCAGCGTCACGGGACGGATCGATAAGGAATTGGCCGAGCCCGGAAGAGTTTCGGGAGAGATTCAGAGGACGATTCTCCCGCAAATTCTGAGCCGACATCCTAGCGTGTCTTATCAGGTTTCAGGCAACATCGAAGACGTCGGTGAGCTGCTTGAGGAGGTCATTATCGGGCTGTCCCTTGCTATTTTCCTCATCTATTGCTTGTTGGCCATACCGCTGAAATCCTACCTGCAGCCACTGTTGATCATGTCGGTCATTCCCTTCGGTATGATCGGGGCATTGTTTGGTCACTGGATGCTGGGCATACCGCTCAGCATACTCAGCCTGTTTGGCATCATCGCCTTGTCTGGGGTCGTCATTAATGACAGCTTGATTCTGGTCGATTTTGTCAATCGCCATCGACTGGCGGGTCAGTCAAGAATCGAGGCAGCGTTGAAAGCCACTCGAGCTCGATTCCGGGCGATTGTGCTGACCTCGACAACCACCTTTCTCGGCCTTGCACCCATTCTGTTCTTCGAGTCAAGTGCTCAAGCTCAAGTGGTTATTCCCATGGCCGCATCGTTGGCCTTCGGCATCCTCTTCGCCACGGTCATTACCCTGGGACTGATCCCCATTCTCTACTTGATCGGAGACGATGTGACGTCATTGCTCCGTCGAGCGACCGGCCATTCTGTGGAGCCGGTCTCGTCCCGCACCGGTTGAAGACGACGGCCCTGATCCTGCCAGTTCAGTGTCTAGCACGCGTCTGAAACAGCCAGTCAAAGATCGGATAGGTGATATTGAAGTTCTTGTGCGACATGATCGACGGATTATGGTGCTCGTGGTGCAGGGTCCGAAGGCGTTTGAGCAGCGTCAGGCGGAACCAGGCTGAATCATCGGGCAGGTGATAGGCCAGGTGCAGCAGCTCGTAGTTGAGGTAGTAGGCCAGCGCCATGATCACGAACAGCCAGGCCACATTCGTGCTCGCCACAATGGCCAGCAGCAGGCCAGCCGGCGCGGCAAAGGCGGCGAAGAAGAAGATCATCAACACGGGCGGAAACAGCACCGCCCGGTAATCAAGGGTGCTGTCCATCGCCATCGTGCTCGACGTGAAGAAGCGATGGTGCTGCTTCGTATGACGCTTGAAGACCAGCTTCAGCCCTTTTCTTGGGCGGTGCATGACCCAGCGATGGCCCAGATACTCGGCCAGATTGGCGTAGAGGAAGGTCGCCGGCAAGGCAAGCCACTCCAGTGCGCTCACGGAATCGAGTTGCCCCGCTGCCAGGGTGATCCCCCCCAGACAAAACACCAGGATGAAGGCCAGGTGGAATCGGCCGGAATAGTGCCGGGGAATGTAGGCTTGGCGATAGTGCTCACGATAGTGTTCTGTACTACTCATCCGGTCAAGATTGCCAGCCGGAAGGGTGCCTCTGCAAGTCAAAATGGCGATGTTCATGCCTGCCTGACGTAGAATCGATCCATGGGCAGTGTCAGGCTCCAAGGCAAGACCGTTTCGCTGGTGCTGGGCTCGGGCGGCGCTCGGGGTCTGGCTCATATCGGCGTCATCAGAGAGCTGGAAAAAGCGGGCGCAGACATCCAGGCCATTGCCGGCAGTTCCATGGGCGCGCTGGTGGGCGGAATTTATGCTGCCGGCAAGCTGGACCCCTACGAAGACTGGGTCTGTGCCTTGGAGCAGTCCAACGTGTTCTCGCTCGTCGACTGGACCTTTTCCGGCGGCGGCCTGATCAAGGGCCGGAAGATCATCAACAAGCTGTCCGAGCTCGTGGGCGAGCTGGCCATCGAAGATCTGGGAATCGACTATACGGCCGTTGCCGTCGACCTGGCCCAGGGTCGGGAAGTCTGGCTGGATCGGGGCCCGCTCTTCGATGCGATTCGCGCCTCGATCGCGATACCGGGCATTTTCACGCCCCATCGCTACGGCAATCGAGTCTTGATTGATGGCGGCATCCTCAACCCGATCCCCGTGGCACCTACCCTGCGTCAGATGAATGACCTGACCGTCGTCATCGACGTGAATGGGCCGTCCGAGGCGCGCGTCGGGGATAACGATGACATCGAAGACGATGATGAGAGCGGTGGACTGATGGACAGGCTGCGGGACTTTGTCGACGGCATCGGGCCAGACCGACCGCCGAAACCGGAGCAGCCGGGCCTGTTCGCCGTCATGTTGCGCTCCCTGGACATCATGGAATCCGCTATCACCCGTCAGCACCTGGCGATCTTCCAGCCCGATCTGGTCATTCAGATTCCGAAGGACACGGCCACCATCCATGAATTCCATCGCGCCCGTGAAATCATCGAACACGGCGCACGTATTGCACAAACGAAGTTGAGCGAGCCGATTCGCTCTCACGGAGCCGACCATGTTTGAAAACGACGACGACGACAATCTGGCCCTTTTCAATGCAGCTGCCGACGCCGTAGTCGATCTGGGGAATCGCCTCGGTGAGGACAACCCCGAGACTGATCCTTGGGCGCTGGCTGACGGACTGATTGCCGGCGCCGTGCACTTCTGGCTGTACGCGCATCAGCCCCAGGAAAAACCCGATCGGGACGACATGATGAGCGCTCGTGAGCGAGTGGAAGAGCTGGTGCGTCAGGTCATGCAGTCGTCAGAAGACAGCGATTACCTGCATTCGCCGCACGATGAAGATGTTGGCCGCGCTTGATGGGGAAAAACGGCCTCACGGGCGCCTGAAGCGCTCCAGGCCCCAGCGAAACGCCGGGGGCCTTTGAGATGACCGGGTTCAAGGACGATCAGCGTCTCGAATCGCCTTGAACTCGTTCCCTTCTCGCCAGTTAGGCCAGGTCTCACCGTCAGACAGCGTACGGCCCACGACATACAACAATTCCATGTCCTCGGCGACACCTTCGAAGGCCCAATCAGGATCGAATTCATCGGCTGGCTTGTGATAGGCAATTGCGCGATATTCCGCGGCCTGCTCCATGCCGTATTCGCGGCCGAACTCGCGGTGAGCGACCCCACCCTTCGCATAGAGCGCCGGAATGCCAACGCGGGCAAAGTTGAAGTGATCGCTGCGGTAGTAGTAGCCCGCCTCGGGCGTGGGTTCCTGGAGCATCTCGCGGCCCTGGGCGATCACGGCCGGCTCGAGAATATCTTCAAGCTCTGATGCGCCGTAGCCCACGACCGAGACGTCCTGAGTGGGTCCGATCAGTGTCAGCGCATCCATATTGATCGCGGCCACGGTCTGGCTCGTGGGAATCACCGGGTTATTGACGTAGTAGCGAGATCCCAGCAGGCCATATTCCTCCAGAGTCACCGCAATGAAGACCACGCTGCGCTCAGGCGTGCCTGCCGCTTGATAGAGCCTCGCGATCTCCAGCAGCCCTGCTGTACCGGAAGCGTTGTCGACGGCTCCGTTGTAGATGCCAGAACTGCCCGGCAGGGCCAGGTTCCGGCCGAGATGATCCCAGTGGGCCACGTAGATCACCGCTTCATCAGCCCGCTCGCTGCCGGGAATCCGGGCCAGCACGTTATAGGATTCGCCGTAGCGCACGCTGTTTCGCGCACTGGCAGTGGCCGTCGCGCCAAGACTGACGGCCTCGAAATCGACGCTCATGGCCGAGGCCTTCTGTGCCTCGAAATCCAGTCCCGCCCGTTCAAACAGCGTGCTGGCCGTTTCTACGGTGATCCAGCCTTCGAGCGCCACCTTGGGGGCACTGCCGGCATCGTCCAGCTCGAATTGAGCACCGGACCAGGAGTTGATGACCACGTCCCAACCGTAGGAGGCCGGCTCGGTCTCGTGCACGATCAACGCAGCGGCTGCACCCTGGTGCGCGGCCTCTTCATACTTGTAGGTCCAACGGCCGTAGTAGGTCATGGCGCTGCCGTTGAACAGATCAGGATCCTGAGTGGCATAGCCGGGATCATTGACCAGGATGACAACGGTCTTGCCCTCGACATCCAGACCCTCGTAGTCATTCCAGCCATACTCAGGGGCAACCACACCATAGCCCACGAACACGACCTCGGAATCCTCGATGGCGTGCAGATCCGTTCCCAGGCGATTGGAGCCGGTAATCATCTGCTCCGGGTAAGTCAGTGTGACTTCCTCGTCACCGAACATGAGGGACAGATCCGACCGCTCGACATTGGTCAGCTCGACCATGGGTACGGACTGTAGATAGCTGTCGCCGTTGCCCGGCATCAGGCCGAGTGCTGCAAATTCTCCAACAAGGTAGTCCAGCGTCAGCCGACCCCCGCGAGTACCCGGTGCGCGCCCTTCGAAGTCATCCGACGAGAGCGTCTGCACGTGGCCGCTGTAGTGATCGATATCCACACCGTCTCCCGGTGCGGGTGCCAACACGACGGCGGCTTCAGGGGCAGTTTCAGCCGGAGCCTGCTCCGGAGGACTGGCTACGACGACTGCGGGCTCTTCGGCGTTTTGACAGGCGGTCAACAACAGAAAAGACGCCGACGCTACGGCGATAACGCTACGGTCCATGGGAATCCAGAATGAGCTTGAGACAGGCCCTGATTGTAGCCCAGGCCGCGACGCAGCTCGCGGCGGCTCAGATCACGCCGTTCTCGAAAGCCTTGAGGACTGCGCGGGTGCGATCGCGCACACCCATTTTGGAGAGCACGTTCGAGACATGATTCTTGACCGTACCCTCGGCGACGTTCAGCGCATTGGCGATTTCCTTGTTGGAATAGCCACCCGCCATGAGCCGAAGGATCTCCGTTTCACGCTCGGTTAGCGGATCAGGCTGTTCCAGGCTGGAGAAATCGTTGCGAATCTTGCCCAGTCCCTTGAGCAGTCGTTCGGTCACGGCGGGCTTGACGATGGTTTTGCCTGCAGCCACTGAACGGACGGCTTCCAGCAATTCTTCCAGCGCCACGTCCTTCAATAGATAACCACGAGCACCCGCGCGAATACCGCCCAGCACCAGCTCATCATCATCGAAAGTGGTCAGGATGATCGTCGGTGGCAATTTGCCCTGTCCATTGAGCTCCTGCAGGACATCCAGGCCCGTCTTACCGGGCATCCTCATGTCCAGCAGCAGCACATCGGGGCCGATCTCGGGAATCGTTTCGATCGCTGCATCACCGTCCGAAGCCTCCCCGATGACCTCGATATCGTCTGCCAGCTCCAGCAGAGAACGCACACCCTGGCGTACCAGCGTCTGGTCGTCAACCAGCATCACTCGAATCATGTTCTTCCCTCAAGCGGCATCCATGCGCGGACCTGGAAACCCGCACCAGGCCGTGTCGCCACATCCAGCCGGCCACCAAGTTCCTTCAATCGTTCCCGCATACCATTCAGTCCATTTCCCGGCATCAGTTCCGAGGCCCCTTTTCCATCATCCGTCGCCTTCAGGGCCAGACCACTGCTCCCCGTCTCCAGCGCAATCCACAGGTTGTTCGCGGAAGCGTGGCGCGCCGTATTCGTGATCAATTCCTGCGCACATCTCAACAGAATCTGCGCCCGGCGTGGTTCCGTGGACGCAAGATCTTCCGGAATATCCAGATGCACTTCAAGCTCGGGCACACCCTCGGCCAGCATTTCCAGCGATTGCCGAAGGTCAACCCGATCATCGCGTCTCATATCACTGACCACCTCCCTGACATCAGCCAGCAGCAAGCGGGCGACGGAAGCGGCCTGGTCGACGTGTTCCTTGGATTTACCCTGGGTCAGATGACTGGCCACTTCAAGGTTCAAGGTCAGGGCCGTCAGATGGTGGCCTACCAGGTCATGCAGGTCGCGTGAGATACGCACTCGTTCAGCAATTCTTGTGTTCTCCGTCAACAGGGACTGCGTCGCCAGCAGCTCGGAATTGACCCTTCGGAGTTCGCCCCTGGCCTTGACCTGCTTCAGCGCCAGCAGTGAAGCGACGAAGGGAAACAACGTCAAGCCAAAATTCATCAGGAAAAACACCAGCGCCAGCATCCAGCCGCCTTCGGGCGTAAACAACGCGCTCGCACCCATCGACATCGCGAGGACGATCATCCAGCCGACGCTCAGGACCACTGGCAGCATCCACGGAAGGATCGCGGCAATCACCATGGCCAGCAGACTACCGATCCCTGAGCGAGTGAAGTAACTGACCGCAAATGCGGAAACCGACATGACGGCCAATACGGTAATACGTCGCCACAGGGGAGCGCGCCACTGCAGGCGGACTGTCGGATGGAGAAAGGCCAGCAAAAAGAGCACCGCACCAGACCACCATCCGGTCATCGCCTGGGAACTGGGCGGAACGGATGTCAGCCAGGGGAATAGCGCCAGCGGAATGACGGCCAATACCCAGACGAGCAAACCAAAGTACCGCAGCCAGTCAACGGGCTGCCACTCGAGTATGCGGTCAAAAGAGGCGGGTCGTCGACGGCTCATCCAACTATGATAAGCGCTTTCGAAGCGCTCACAACACCAGCATTTACCGTGAACAAACCCGATAGCACCGTAACCTGCCTGAAAGACGTCAGTCAGGAGCACCTTAAGGACTTTCTGAAGGACCTGGGATTGAATTTGGTTCTGGTCGATGCGGCATCAGAC
>JBCDLQ010000080.1:0-7669 GCA_039414335.1 Pseudomonadota bacterium
ACTGAAACGAATCCGCGCGCCGACAACAAGCCCTGCTCTTCCGTCTCTGAGGCTGCCTGGATCAGGGCCGCGAGCTCGGACGCGTTGGCATAGCTCACCGGAATCATCGCTGTTCTAAGCGGCTCGAGTTCCTGACGATCGACCCGGGCCTGAAGAATCTGTTGCTCACGTGTCGCAATCTCTGCCGTCGGAGCAATCCAGATCACGTTGCCCGAACGGCGCATATCCAGGTTCTTGGTCTCGAGAACGATATCCAACGCTTGATCCCAAGGTACGTTGGTGAGTCGCAGCGTCAATGCACCATCGACCGAGTCGGAGACGACGATGTTCAGATTCGAAACGTCGGCGATCAATTGCAGAACGGACCGGACTTGGATGTCCTGGAAGTTCAGGGTGATCCGGCTGCCTTCATACTCGCGCTCTTCGAAGAATTCGAGATCTTCGGAGGCCCGTTCAGCAACTTGCGGCCGCGCTACTTCGATGACTACCTGATTGCCTGATTGGTAGGCAAGATGCTCGTAGACACCATTCACATCCACCGTGAACCGCACATTGTCTCCGCGCTGCTCAGGCGTAATCATCTGAGCCGGAGTGGCGAAATCAGCTACATCCAGCCGCTGGAACAGGTTATCGGGCAGCTGCGTTCCGAAAAGATCGACTCGAATGGCTCCCGTACCCTCATTGACAGACAGGGTCACGCCCGGCTGATTCATGTCGACCAGAATTCGGCTTTCACCATTCTCACCCCTGCGAAAGTCGATCGCTTCTACGGCGAAGGCGCTATTACTGGAAGCCGAGGAACCGGCAACAACCGATCGTTGCGCAGGACCACCGGAGAGAACCAGAGCCACGCTGTTGCCCGAGACCTCAACTTCATAGGGCGTGACGCGGGCTAGATCAACGACCAGTCGCGTTCGACCACCTGCACTCAGGGCCATGTAGCTTTGGGCTGTACCAACGCCAACCGGCACTCGATCAGCCGCCAGACTGGTCGTCGTGTCCGGCATTTCCAGAACGATACGGGGCGGCTGTTCGGTGATAAAGACCGTCGGATTAGGCGGCGCCTCATCCGTTGACAGAACAAATCGAATTTCACCATCACCCGATTCAACCTGAACGTCGGTTACTTCCGTTGCCTGGGCTGCCGAAGCCGACCAGAACAGCCCGATCATCAGCAACACCCATTTGCTGCAGCTGTTCATTTCAGTACTCCCAATCATGGCCTTGGTTTTCATAGTTTGTGTTGTTGTTTCGCAAATATCGATAACGGGACGGTTCATCAGCTGTCCTCCATTGCGACCTGGGATCGTCGTTCGGACCAGACACCGCGGCCGTCCTCATACAACTCCACCAGTTCGACGCGATCCGGGCGGACACGAATGACTCGCCCATGATTCATCCCCATATAATTTCCTTCGCTCACTCGATGGACAACACTGTCGTTGTCGCGAATCAGCGCAAACTCAATACCTTCCAGATTCAGGGTTCCGACCATATCGAGCGTGTCCAGCGGAAAGCCTTCAAGAAACTCTCTTCGGCGATTCGGGTCAGGGCGAATGCCGTTATCGTCTGCCGACGTGAACAAACCAATCTCCTCTTCCGGCGTCGATGTACGCTGCTGGAAGGGATCTCGAAGCTCATAGCCTTCGTAAGTCACGATCTCCGTCGTGGCAATCGGCGGAATAGGTTCGATGTCGCCCGCCGGAGTCTGGAGCGTTGTGGCAACCCACCGTTCCAGATCGCTGGTATTGCGCTGGCAGCCCGTCAACGCGACTACCGCTAACGTTGCGAGCGCCAAGGCTTTGAGTTTGGTTGTCATGACGACCCTCCTTCAGCGACGCCTTGGGTCTCATTGGGGTCGAGGTAGCGGTAAGTCGTGACCGTACCCTCCATACGCAGGCGCCCACCAGCAACCGGCTGCAAAGCGATGTCACGCATGGTCAGAATCACGACACGGGAGAGTGAGGCGACGGCGGAGACGAAGGCTCCGAACTCGTGATAACTGCCTTCGAAACGAATACTGATGGGCTGCTCCGCGTAGAAGTCCCGGAGAATCTCTGCTCTGGGTTCGAACAGCTCGGTGCCAATTCCGGAGCCTTGGGCCTGCTGTGAAACATCCATCAGAAGTGCCGGCATTTCGGTCTTGGAGGGCAATTGCTGCAACATTCCCGCCAGCAACTCTTCCATCTCCTCAAGCTGCTGCTCATAGGCTTCCAGGTTGGCTGCTTTCTGCTGGTTTTCCTGGAACTCCTGTTTGAGCTGGCCCTCAGTGTTTTCCCGAGCCTGCAAGTCAAGGCGCATGTCCTTGATTAGGAACCAGTAACCGGCAGCAAGAATGCCGATCGCAACAATCACGAGAAGAAACGTTTTAGTTCCCGTTGACGCCGAGCCGATGTTGTTGAAATCAAGATCTCTGAGTTCGTTCAGGTCCATGGATCAGCCCTCCTCAGCTTCGTTGTTCCGGGGCGGCGCAAGCCGGGTTTGCACTTCGAAGCGGTACTGCTGGCCCGGTCGCTCTTCGTTGACCTCTCTCTCTACGATATTGAGTCGCGTCTGGCTCATCCATTCCGCCGCATCCAGATTGCGCATGTAATCTGAAACGCGTGTTTCCGACTCGCTGGTCCCCTCGATCGTGAGCGTCTGGTTGTTCTGGCGCACGGTGTTCAGAGTAATTCCTTCCGGCAGGGTTTCAGCAAGATGATTGAACAAGTGAACCATAAGGTTGCGGCTGCTTTGCAGCTCCTCGATCACGTCCTTGCGCGCAATCAGATTGTCCCGAACAGTCTCCAATTCCTCGATGCGTTCGATGTCGCGCTCGAGATCACGAATCTGGCCGCGCAGATATTCATTCCGGTACTCCTGACCATCAATCTGCAAGTTCATGAAGTAATGAGCCGCAAACACGAGCAATCCGGCGATCACCAGCGTCCCGACCAGGGCGGTCATGAAATTCTTCTGCCGTTCCTGGCGAAGCTCTTCGCGCCAGGGCAGTAGGTTGATTGTTGCCATCAGTCAAAACCTCGCAAGGCCAGGCCGCAGGCCGTGGTCAAGGACGATCGTGCAGATTCCAGCGCATTGGCGTTGATCTTCGGCGCCACGCGCACATCCTTCAGGGGATCAGCCACTTCGCAGGAGATGCCTACTTCATTGCCAACCGCTTCGGCCAAACCGGGGATAGACGCCCCGCCACCGGTGATGAACAGCGTGTTGATGCTCGAGTAGTCGCTGGAGGAGGAATAGAACTGCAGGGCGCGGCTGATCTGCTGGATCACATTCTGGCGGAACGGCTCCAGCACCTCGTCCTCAAAGCCCGCTGGCGGTTCCTCGCCGCGCTGTAGGAAATTGGCCTGCTCGGCATCCATGCCATAGCGCCGCATGCATTCTTCCACCAGTTGATGACCACCGAAGCTGTGTTCCCGGTTGTAGATGCTGCGATTGCCTCGCAGCACGATCATGGTCGAGTTCATCGAGCCAATATTCAAAACGCCGATGGTTTCGGCTTCGTCGATCCCTGCGCCTTTTCTCACCAGATCGAAGGCATTGGCGATCGCGTAGGCCTCGACATCGACGACGGTGACGTTCAGACCGGTCAACTCGGCCACTTCACGCCGCGCATCAACATGCTCGGTCTTGGAAGCCGCCAGGAGAATTTCCAGCAGATCGGCGTTGCGGGGAGATGGGCCCAGAACCTCGAAATCCAGACTCACTTCATCCCTGGGGAACGGAATGTATTGCCCGGCCTCGACTTCGATCTGTCCCTCGATGTCGTCTTCCGACAGATCGGAAGGCAGGTTGATGATCTTGGTGATGACCGCCGAGCCAGTCACCGCCATCGCACAGGCCTTGGCTTTGAAGTTGCCACGCTGAAGCGCCTTCTTGACCGCTTCTGCAACTTGCTCGGGCTCAGTGATCGTGCCTTCACTGACCGCACCTTCCGGCACGGGCTCGACCGCGAAGGCCTCAACCCGGTAACCATTACCGGATGAGGACAACTGGATCAGCTTGACGCTACTGGTCCCGATGTCCACTCCTATAAGGGGAGCAGGCGCAGAGCCGAATAGCTTTGCAATTATCTCGTTCATGGTGTCTTCATGGCCCTCTGTTCGGCACGTTCAGGCTGTCTATTTCGTTGGGCGCCTGTTTGAATCAGCCCCACGCTTCTCGTGTCTGTCAAAACCGGACGCTGTGATAGTCTTCGATCTTCAGTGCGACGGCCCACTCCGCTCTAGGGCACTTTCGACCGCTGTCTGCGTCCAAGACACGGGATTTCTGATTCTCCAGACGTACATTTACCATAAGTCATGGTTCGAATAAAGCCTTTAATAGTTTTTTCTATCCGACTGTTTTTCCTAATTTTCGCCCTCGGGCTAATCGGGATACTGGTCGTATGGCTGACCATTGTCCCCACGCTGCCTTCGGTCGACTCGCTCCGAGACGTTCGACTGCAAGTTCCCCTTCGGATTTACTCGGCCGACCAGGAGCTGATGCTCGAGGTCGGAGAACAGCGTCGACTCCCCCTCTCGATTGACGAAATTCCCGAGACGCTGCTTCAGGCTTTCCTCGCTGCCGAAGACGACCGTTTCTACCGCCATCCCGGTGTCGATTGGCGCGGTACGACCCGGGGCGTCTGGCTCTATGCCCTGTCCATGGGGCGCGGCCGTGTGCCCGGCGGTAGCACCATCACCCAGCAGGTTGCACGGCGCTTCTTTCTCTCGACCGAATACTCGGTGACACGCAAGCTCCGGGAAATGCTGCTGGCCCTCAAGATCGAACGCGAGCTGAGCAAGGATGAGATTCTCGAGCTGTATCTGAACAAGGAATTTCTGGGCCACCGGGCCTACGGTGTCGGCGCGGCGGCGCAAGTCTACTACGGCAAGACCGTCGATGAACTGAATCTGGCCGAAATGGCCATGCTCGCCGCCTTGCCTAAAGCGCCCTCGCGCGACAACCCCCTGAGCGGCCCCGAGCGCGCCATGGCTCGCCGCAATTACGTGCTCGATCGGATGCTGCTGCTCGAGTACATCACGGAAGAAGAACATGCCGAGGCCATGGCCGAACCGAATCGGGCCCGCTATCACGGATCGGTTCAGGAACTCGATGCCAGCTGGGTCTCGGAAATGACGCGACAGCGGATCGTCCAGCGTCTCGGCGCCGAAGAAGCCTACTCGGGCGGTTATCGGGCCATCACCACGATCCGCGCTGACCTCCAGCGCGCCGCAGACCAGACCGTTCGCGACGGCCTGCGCGCCTACGACGAGCGCCACGGCTGGCGCGGCCCGGAACAGCGCATGGACCCCGAAGGCCTCAGAGATCCGGAACAGATCAACAATCAGCTGGCTCAGATCCGCCCCGTAGCCGACCTGATCGGAGCGGTCGTGCTGGAGAGCGGGCCTGAGGAAGCCCGCCTATTGAGCGCAGACGGAGATGAAATCACCTTCGGGCTGGAAGACGTGGCGTGGGCCCAGCCTTACATCGACGTCGACACTTTGGGCGCCGTACCGACGAGCCCGGCCGATATCCTGAGTCCAGGCGACATCGTTCGCGTTCGACCTGCCGAGGACGGCTGGCAATTGGCCCAGGTGCCAGAAGCCGAAGCCGCACTGATTTCCCTGGAAGCCGATTCGGGCGCAATCCTGGCCCTGGTGGGTGGCCTGGAGTTCTGGCGCAGCCAGTTCAACCGAGTGACCCAGTCTCGCCGCCAGCCGGGCTCTTCCTTCAAGCCTTTCGTCTACTCGGCGGCTTTCGATAACGGTTATCACCCGGCCTCTCTGGTCAATGACGCGCCGGTCGTGGTCGATGATCCCTCGATGGAACGCGTCTGGCGCCCGACCAACTTCAGCCGTCGCTTCCACGGGCCCACTCGCTTGCGCGAGGCCATGATTCACTCTCGCAACCTGGTCAGCGTGCGCCTGTTGATGGGTATCGGACTGGAGCCCGTGCGCAACTATCTGCTGGACTTTGGATTCGAGAGAGAAGAACTCCCCAACGGCCCGTCGTTGGCACTCGGCTCGGCCTCGCTGACGCCTTTGAGCATTGCGCAGGCTTACGCGGTCTTCGCCAACGGCGGCTTCGCGATCGAACCCGAATTCCTCTATCTCCTGGAAACCGCTGAAGGCGAGACCGTCTACGAGCCTGACTGGACCATTGTCTGCCCTGATTGCCCGGAACCTCTGCCCGAAGCGCCAGCCGCTGCAGAATCCATGAGTGAGAATCAGGCAACAGGCCCTCAACGGATCGATCTCGAACAACTCGCTGCACAAGCCGATGCCGAGACGCCGGAGTTGATGGGGCCATTTGTCCCCGACGCCGCCGAACGCGTTCTGACCTCACAGACCGCTTGGCTGATCCGCTCGATGATGTCGGACGTCGTTCGACTGGGCACAGGCCGGCGAGCGCTCGCTCTCGGTCGGAATGACCTCGCCGGCAAGACCGGCACGACCAACGACTTGCGCGATACCTGGTTTTCGGGCTTTGGCGGTGGCGTCGTGACAACGGTGTGGCTGGGCCGAGACGACAACGAGACGCTGGGTTCCTGGGAACAGGGCGGACGCACGGCACTGCCCTTGTGGGTCGACTTCATGCGCGTTGCCCTCGAGGGCCGCGAAGAGCAGAACATGCCGCCACCGGTCGGACTGGTTCAGAGCTTCATCGACCCCGATACGGGAGAGCGTGTACTTCCAGGATCACAGGGCGCCGTCGCCGAATGGTTCCAGTCGGACAATCTCCCGCCCCTGCGCAGCAGCACGGCCAGCGAAGAAGAGCTGGACCCCTACGATATCTTTTGATCTGACCGACCATGCCGAATAACCATTCCTCGCGCCATCACAAGCTGCGCCAGTCCATCGCAGCCGAAGCCGCCAAGATCATCGCCACGGAAGGTCAGCGCAGCTATCTGATCGCCAAGCAGAAAGCAGCAGAGCGTCTCGGCGCGTCCACTCGGAACGGACTGCCATCGAACGCGGAGGTCGAAGCCGAACTCAGGACCTGGCAGCACCTGTTCGGCGGCAGTGAATTGGAAGCGCGCCTGGACGAGCTCCGACGTGAAGCCATTTCCGCCATGCGATTCCTGAAACCGTTCCGCCCGCGCCTCGTGGGCCCGGTCGCCGAGGGAACGGCGGATCAATACTCACGCGTCTGCCTGCAGGTCTTCAGTGACGATCCAGACGAAATTCCGCGTTACCTGATGGAACGACAGATCGATTTCGATCAGGAGCGACGCAAGGTGCGCTGGCACGACGGAAATCCTCGCCACCTCGATATTCTCGTGGTCGATCGCGGCGATGCGCTGGTCGAATTGATGCTGATGGTCGGCCGCGAATCACTGCAGCCGCTGCCCAGCCCGATCGATGGGCGCCCACAGCTCAGGCTGGCCGTGAGCGACGTCGAAGAACTGGTCAGCTCTCAGACGAATCTGGAGATTCCGCCGCCTGGCCGTTGAGCGCGCGGACCAGCATCTGACGCTCCAGCGTTGCTGCCGCGCGCGTCGGCTGCTTCACCTGCAGTCGGACATCACTGGTCATTCGGATATTGAATTGCCAGCCTTCCGCATTGTCGGCTTCGAACACGGCCGACAGCATCACTACCTTGTCCAGACACAGGGTGAACCCCTGGACGTCGTAAGTCCGTTTCATTTTGGTCAATCCCTGAGTTGATTAGGCCGATGGTTCGG
>JBCDLQ010000081.1:0-7658 GCA_039414335.1 Pseudomonadota bacterium
CCGCCTCCAGGATCATCGGCTCGATGGACCGCTCGGCCTGTCGACTGATCTCGATCAGGCCCGCGACCCCCGCTTCGCCGCCATAGACTGCATTGACAATCTCGGCATCATGCAGCCAGGGAGCGACCAGTGCGACGCTGCTGATCACGGGGTTGTCGAGGGCAGCATCGCTCATGTAGCCAGCGGAGGCGCAGATGCCCAGACCGGCCACGCGATCACTGTCCACTTCAGGACGTGTTGCCAGGAACGCCGCTGCGGCGCGGATGTCGTCGGTCTTACGGCTGGGGTCTTCCAGAAACTGGATCGTGTCAGGGGATGCGCCCCAGCCTCGGAAATCGAAGGCCAGTGCGGCATAACCGCGGTTGGCCAATTCAGCGGCATAGGTGCCGGCCATTTGTTCTTTGACCGTGGTCCAGGCACCGGTCACGACCACGCCTGGCAGGCGGTCTCCGGGCTGATAGTTGTCGGGCAGATAAAGATCAGCGGCCAGCGTCTGGCCCGCATGTTCGAAGGAAACGGATGTAGTCACGGCGGCCTCCGTGGTGGTTGAGAACAGTGCGGTGGTCAGTGCGGCGGTTGTGAGTAGGGTCTTCATCGGGGTCTCCTTGAAATCGTATTGAAGCTTGGTGACCACGATATCGAGGCCATGCCTTCCCTGCTTTTACGATTCGACGGGCTTTTTGAACGATCCGACGGAGGCTGTTGTTGTAACCCTACAGCGACAATTGAGCGCGATATTTGGAGGGTGAGAGGCCGGTCAGGCGCTTGAACTGACGCGAAAAGTGAGCTTGATCCGAGAACCCACAGGCCATGGCGATGTCGATCATCGGCTCACCTTGCTTGGCCAGGCGCTTCTTTGCCTGCTCGACGCGATAGGCGGCCACGAACTGCATCGGACTGGTGCCAATGGTCTGTTTGAACAGATGGGAAAAGTGAGAGGTGCTGAGTTGCGCTTCACTTGCCAGGTCTTCAACGACGACGGATTGGCCAAAGTGATTCGAGATGTAGTCGAGAACGCGACGGTAGTGGTCAGCCGTGAAGCGTCGAGAGAACTGGTAATCGTCCTCCTGCAAACCGTATTTCTGAATCAGCTTGACCAGAAAAACCCGCGCGAGACTTTCGAAGATCAACGCCGATCCTCGCTCCTGGGAAGCCAGCGCGTCGCGTAGCATCATGCCAGCGGTGCAGATGTCTGCGTCCTTGAACTGAGGAAGATTCTTGAGCTGGGCGTTGGCAAGAAGGACACCCACTTCGGACTTCGAGAAGCGCTCCAGTTGCGCGGGGTCAAGGGTCACGACAATGCATTCGGATCGCTCATGCCAGCGCCAGCCGCTCTTCATCCCGGCCGGTGTGACCACGATCTCATGCTGTTGGAACAGGAAGTCCCGGTGTTCCCCGTCTCGCCAGTTTTCGACGCGGTGCGGCTCGCTCTTCAGGTTCAGCAGCACATGATGTTGACCGAAGGCTTCCGTCGGCATGATTGCCGGTTCCGCTTCGAAGTACTCCAGCGTCAGTAGATCTGCCGCCAGTGGCCGCGCCGCTTTTGCGCTATCCAGCAGGGGCGGCGAAGGGTAGACGTCCTGGTAGGTCTTCTGGCTCATCAACCACAAAGTCTACCCTCGCCGGTCGGAGGACGCATAGCTCCTAGGCCGCTATCTCTAGCCTGTTCGAGGTCTCGAGGGGGGACTGACCAAACCAAGCCAGCCGGTCAGCCAGTTGGGTCACACTGCCGATGTAGAGCATGGACGGGCTTTTGACCTTGTTGAGGATGGCCAGCGTGTGGAGTTCGCTGAGTGGCCCGGTGATTACGCGCTGTTCGGGGCGGGCACCGTTCTCGACGATGGCGAAGGGCGTGGTCGAGTTCAGGCCGTTCTGAATCAGATTGTTCTGCACGTCCTCCAGTCGGGAGACGGCCATGTAGAAGGCCAGGGTCTGACGTTCGCGGGCCAGAGATCGCCAGTCGAGGCGGTCGATGGAGCGCTGGCAGTGGGCCGTGACCAGATGGACTGACTGGGCGTGGTCGCGGTGGGTGAGCGGAATACCGGCGGTGGCCGCGCAGCCCGCGGCGGCGGTGATTCCGGGAACGACGGAGAAGGGGATGTCATGCTTGCGTAGAAATTCCAGTTCCTCGCCGCCTCGTCCGAAGATCATCGGGTCGCCGCCCTTGAGGCGAACGACGCGTTGCCCGTCGCGGGTCAGCGCCAACAGGTGATCGTGGATTTCATCCTGCGGTGTCGACGGACGGCCACCGCGCTTGCCGACGTGAATGAAATCGGCATCACGGCGGGCGTAGTCCAGGATGCGCGGGTCAATGAGCGCATCGTAGACAATGGCATCGGCTTCCTGAATGAGTCGCAGGGCCTTGACGGTCAGAAGCTCCGGATCACCGGGGCCGGCTCCCACCAAGGCAACCGAGCCCGTGACCGTGAATTGCTCATCGGCCAGGGCGGACTCGATTTGCTGGCGGGCGTTTTCTGGCCGCTGGTTTGCCATCGCATCGGCCGGTGCGTCATTGAACAACCAGCCGAGAAACTGTCGGCGGCGCGGCAGCTCCGGGAATCGGCTTCTGATGGACTGTTTCAGGTCAGCCGAGAGCTGGGCCAAAGGGCCAATCCAGTGTGGGAGCAGGGCTTCGATTCGGCTTCGGATCATGCGCGCCAGCTCTGGCGCGGTGCCGGAGGAGCCGATCGCAATCGTCAGCGGTGCGCGATCAACGATGGCCGGCAGCATGGCCGAGCACCGCTCCGGATCATCTACGGCGTTGACGGGAATGGCGTGGTGTCGTCCGTGCTGCTGCATCTCGTCGGCCAGCACGGTGCCGCGTTCGGCCACGACAATCAGGCGGTAATCATTGCGCCTGGCTGAGTCGATTCTGCCGAGTCTGCCGGCCTCCAGATACGCGGCCAGGTCTGGATCTTCCGGTGCCGAGCCATTGAAGAGCAGATCGACGTCGGCACCGTGCTTGAGCAGGCGGTCGACCTTGCGGCGGGCCTCGACGCCGCTCCCGGCGACCAGCACTGGCGCGCCGCGCATGTCCAGAAACACCGGCATCCAGGCGCCGGCATCGTCATTCAGTTGGATCGTTTCAGTCGTCATGGCGACAGAGACTAGAACCGAGTGGGGTCCAGCTCAAAGACAGAACTGGCACATCCATATCACTGTTTGGTCTTTCTGTTCTTGCGCTCTCGCCGCTAACGTGATCGTCCGCGTATTCGGAACACACGATCATGACGATCAATGCCGCAGTCATCCCCCAACTCGAGCAGCAGCTCGGAGACCTGGCCCGGCAGCTGGATGCAGACCAGCTGCACTGGGCGTCGGGTTACCTCGCCGGGCTGGCAGCTGCCGGGCGGCAAAACGAGGCACTCGTAAGCGACAGCAATGACCGCCCGGTCTTCACCCTCTGGTACGGCTCGGAAACCGGTAACGGTCGCGGCATTGCGCAGCGGCTTGCGCGCGAAGCCGAGTCACGCGGTTTCCAGGTCGAGCTATTCAGCACGGCCGACATCACGCCCCGTTCGATCGCCAAGCTGACCACGCTGGTTCTGGTGATGAGTACACACGGTGAAGGTGATCCACCGGAAGAGGCCCAGGCTCTGCATCGTTTCCTGATGTCGGATCGTGCGCCGCAGCTCGAGGACTTGTCGTTTGCCGTATTCGCCCTGGGCGATTCCAGCTATCCGGACTTCTGCCAGACCGGGAGAGAGTTCGATGAGCGGCTGGCCGAGCTGGGTGCCCGGTGCTTGCTTGATCGCGTCGATGTGGACGTGGACTTCGAAGCCGAGGAAGACCAGTGGCGCAGCGAGCTGCTTGGCCATTTGGAGCGGGAGCTGGCACCGGCCAGCACGTCGACAACGATGGCAACCCTGCAACTCGTCAAGGGCGAGTCCCAGCCGGTTCATGACCGTCGAAATCCCTTCTTGGCCGAAGTGCTAGAGGTCTCGCCACTGACCGTGTCGCCCTCAACCAGCTCAACGCATCACGTCGAACTGTTGCTGGAAGACAGCGGGTTGTCGTGGATGCCAGGCGATTCGCTGGGGCTCTGGCCGCAGAATGATTCCCGCCTGGTCGAGGAAATCATCGAAGGCGGAAAGCTGAATGCGGAAGCAGAGGTGGTCCGCGGCGATGAGACGCTGTCGGTTCGGGACTGGCTCTCTCAACGACTGGAGCTGACCCAGCTGACGCGTCCGTTCATCGAGGCGTGGGCGGAGATCAGTGGCAGCCAGAATCTGCGCGCTTTGCTTGAGGATCGCGACGCCTTGCAGCAATACGTTGCGAACCGACAGGTCGCCGACGTGCTTGTAGAATTCCCCGCACAGTGCGATGCCGAGACGCTGATCGGTGCGCTACGAGGTATCGCACCGCGTCTGTATTCCATCGCTTCGAGCCCGCTGGTGCATCCCGATGAAGTCCACCTGACGGTCAAGCAGGTGGGCGAACTGATGGCCTCGGGCCAGCTGCGTGCGGGCGTGGCCTCGTGGCAGCTGACCGAACGCGTCGAGCCGGGAGTGCAACTGCCGGTCTACCTCGAAGCGAATTCTCGTTTTCGTCTTCCCGAAGACCCGTCGACCCCGATTTTGATGATCGGTCCGGGCACGGGCGTGGCCCCGTTTCGCGCCTTTGTTCAGCACCGGCAGGCCCAGGGCGCTTCGGGCAAGAACTGGCTGTTCTTCGGCCACCGCAATCGACGCACGGATTTCCTTTATCAGCTGGAGTGGCAGCGCTTCCAGCGTGAAGGCGCGCTGCATCGATTGTCCGTGGCCTTTTCACGCGATCAGGCAGCACGCATCTATGTGCAGCATCGCCTGCGCGAGCAAGGGCGCGAAGTCTACGACTGGCTGGAGCAGGGTGGCCATGTCTACGTCTGCGGTGACGGGCAGGCGATGGCAGCGGATGTGCATCGCGCCTTGATCGATGTGGTGGCCGAGCAGGGTGGCCACAGTGAAGCGCAAGCGGTCGACTACCTCGACCGTCTGAGCGAACAGCAGCGGTATCAGAAAGATGTTTATTGAGTCGCTAGTCAAGGATTGGAGGATCGAGCATGTCTAATCTGGATGTCGAAAAGATCAAAACGGAAAGCCAGGCGTTGCGCGGCACGCTGCACGACAGCCTGGGAGACATTGCGACCGGCGCGATCGCCGAAGCGGATACGGTGGTTAGCAAGTTTCATGGGATCTATCAGCAGGATGATCGCGACGCACGCCAGACCCGCCGAGAAGCGCGGCTCGAGCCTTGGTATCAGTTCATGCTCCGGGTGCGTGTGCCGGGCGGGCGTATCAGCCGGGAACAGTGGCGAGCGCTCGATCGCCTGGCTGATGACTACGGCAACGGCAGCCTTCGACTCACCACCCGTCAGGCCGTGCAGTATCACGGCATCGCCAAGGAATCTCTGCGTGACCTGATTCGTGGGATCGATGCCGTGGGCATGGATTCCCTCGCCGCCTGCGGCGATGTGAATCGCAACGTCATGTGTCATGTCCAGCCCGAGCTAGGGCCCATTCAGGCCGAAACGCTGGCCTGGGCCGCGCGCCTGAGCGAACACCTGTCGCCCTCGACCACCGCATGGCGGGAAATCTGGATCAACGGCGAGAAGGTCGAGGTGGATGAGGCACCGGAGGATCCGATCTACGGCCAGCGCTATCTGCCGCGCAAGTTCAAGGTCGGCATCGCCGTGCCGCCCTGTAACGATATCGACGCCTATTCGCAGGACATCGGGTTTGTTGCGATTGAGGAAGGCGAGCGGCTTGCAGGCTTCAACGTGATTGCCGGCGGCGGTATGGGCTGTAGCCACGGCGATCCGGACACCTTCCCTTTGCTCGGTCGGCTGATCGGCTTCATCGAACCTGAGGACTTGCTGCCCGTCGCTGAAGCCATCGTGACGACACAGCGTGATTTCGGTGACCGCGACAATCGCAAGCACGCGCGCTTCAAATACACTCTGGACGATCGCGATTCGGACTGGCTGCTCGATCAGATCGAGTCCCGATCCGGTGTTCGACTGCAGGCAGCTCGCCCCTTCGAGTTCACCCAGACCGGTGACCGCTTCGGCTGGGCGCGGGGCGTGGATGGGCGCTGGCAGTACAGCTTGTTCGTGGAGAATGGTCGGATTGGCGCTGGCCTGCGCAAGACCTTGCTGGAATTGGTGGAGTCAGTCGCTCAGGACATTCGCCTGACGCCGAATCAGAATCTGGTCCTGACCGGGATCAAAGCCGATCAGCGAGAGTGTGTCGAGAAGGTGCTGGCCACAGGTAACGGCGCGTCGGCCATTCGTCGCCATTCGATGGCCTGCGTGGCGCTGCCCACCTGCGGACTGGCCATGGCCGAGGCCGAGCGCTATCTGCCGGACCTGGTCTCCAGCATTGAAGACCTGGCCGAGAAGCACGACCTGGCGGGTCAGCCCATCACGATCCGCATGAGCGGTTGCCCCAACGGCTGCTCCAGGCCCTATCTGTCCGAGATCGGTCTGGTCGGACGTGCTCCAGGGCGCTACAACCTGTACTTGGGTGCCGCCTTCGATGGCTCCCGGCTGAATCGTCTGGTTCTCGACAACGCCAATGAGGCAGCCATTCTGGCGGCCATCGATGCGTGGTTTGATCGTTATGCGGCCGAACGTCAGCGGGACGAAGCCTTTGGAGCTTTTGCCGTTCGAGTCGGGATTGTTGATCCCGTGACACACGGCAGTGAAGTCAACGCCTTGCCCTTGGCGGTGACCGCATGAGGCGCTGCTCGCTGAAGGTGATTGACGACGCGCCGGATCTGGATCGACTGAATTCGGTCTGGCGCGACGTGAGCGCGACGGCGCGGATCGAAGACGCCCTGGACCGGCTGCCGGGTGAACACGTGTTGTCATCGAGCTTTGGCGCTCAGGCGGCCGTGATGCTGCACCTGGTCACGCAGGTGGCACCCGGTATTCCGGTCATCTTCATTGACAGCGGCTACCACTTCCCCGAGACCTATCAATTTGTCGATCAATTGAGCGCGCGCCTGAAGCTGAATCTCCAGGTGGCGCGTTCGCCGGTCAGTCCCGCCTGGCAGGAAGCCCGCCACGGCCAGCGCTGGGATCAGGGTCGCACTGGCATTGAGGCCTACAACCAGCAGAACAAGGTCCTGCCAATGCAGACCGCGCTCGCCGATCTCGATGCGGCGACCTGGTTCAGCGGTCTGCGCCGTCAGCAGGCCTCCACACGCAAGGACATCGACTTCGTCCAATGCCAGTGGCAGCGCTACAAGGTCCATCCGATCGCCGACTGGACCGATCGCGATGTCCACCACTACCTGAGCCAATACACTCTGCCCTACCATCCGCTACGCGAGAAGGGCTATCTGTCGATTGGCGACTGGCACACCACGCAGTCGATCCATGATGTCGACGACGTGTCAGAACTACGCTTCCGGGGGCTGTTGCGAGAGTGCGGTCTGCACTCGGTGCCCGATGACAAATTGTCCTGAAACGCTCTTCGTACTTTCAGAAACGCATTCGGTTGCTTGAAAAACCCAGATCGATCAGATCTCGATGCATATTCTGACCGCCGGCTGAGAATCAGAGCCGGCACGCGCCCTTTTTAGCGTCCTTGGCACCCATTTACCCAAAGCTTGCCTTGACACGCGGCGCGCAAGTGTTGTAAGACTTCGAGAAGATCAGGTCCTAAAGACTGCCC
>JBCDLQ010000082.1:0-7649 GCA_039414335.1 Pseudomonadota bacterium
CGCTCGTACCAGAAGCGATCGCCGTCACGTAGCGCGGTGAACTGTTCGATCAGGATGGCACCGACCAGCTCGCCCACCAGGCCGCCGCGACGGGGATCTTCCGCCAGGCCACCGACCCAGGGGTCGATGTCATCGGTGCTGGCGTAGGCTTCGGCCAGGCGGGCGACGACCGTTCGATCGCGCGTGATCTGGGCGAAGCGATCGCGCGGGCGCAGCCCGAAGTTCCGACGGACCTCGTTGTAGCCCGGCAGGCCATGATCGCGGCCGCGCTGGATATTCAGCGAGACGAGATCGAAGCCACCCGCGCCCGGCGGGCCGAACAGGAAGTTGCGCACCTCGTCAATCACGAAGACATCGAAGTCCTGGCACTGTTGATGGGCCAGGCCGCGGAGGATCGGCTCGATGCCACCCTCTTCGGTGATGCGGGACGGCGAGAAAAAGGCATCCGCGAGGGACAGGTGGCCATGCTCTGCTTCGTCCAGATTCTCATCGAGGCGGAGCAGCATCGGGCTGAGCAAGCTGTGGCCAAGGCGATAGGCCGAGGTCGAGAACACGTTCATGATGCGCGCATCGGCGCTTGGGTCGTAGCCGTTCCAGTCGTCGATGGCGTTCGGGCCGAGGAGCGCCGGCAGGAATTCGTTGTAGGTGATCGCCTGCATCATGCCGATCACCAGACGTCGCGTGTGCTGGAAGACGCGCTCACCGTCCCAGCGCGGATTGTCGCGGGCAATCTGTTTGGCCAACCGGTTGTGTTCTCGGACAAACAGGGTGTGCATCACGGCCAGACCAACCTGCTCGTTGGCGCGCACATCGCCGGCAACGAACAAGGCATCGCTAGTGCCACCGGCGTTCTCCAGGCCTTCCTCGTTGAAGGGCAGAAAATCGCCGTCGCTCACCTTCAGGCGACCCGTGCCATCCAGCGTGCGCAGCGCAAGCGCGCGTTCCTCGTCCGAGCCGTAGACGTTGGAAGCATCAATCCAGCCGCTGATCTCATTGACCTGCTGGCGCGGGTTGTCGATGGACGTGCCGCTGTCGTGGTCGTAAAGCGATCGGTTGAAGGCGATTTCCTGCGTGGCTGAGCCCGTGGGATCGAACCAGGCGTCACCCGAGGGAACGGCGATATTGGCCGGCTCGGCCGGGTCTGCGCCGTCGGTCAGGTCGATGTCGTGATCCAGAAATTGTCCCCATTGCCAGAGGTAGTCGCTCAATCCGAGTGGGTTGGGTCGGTCGTCTTCCTGGGCGCTGACAACACTGCTGATCTCGCGTGGCGACGGACGGGCAAACTGATCGATCTCGGAAATGCCATCAGCATAGGCAATCGTGGTTGCGCGACGCAGCGGCGTGTCAATGGCGTTGGCCTGAGGGTCCTGCGGGTTGTTGTCGCTGCCGTCCAGGCTTTGTTCTTCGGCCTGGGGGCCCGGTGGTGGCCGATTTCCTTCGCCCGGCGAGGGGCGCGGATTGCGTTGAATACGGCGCACCGGTGACGTTCGGTCGCCTTGCTCGTCTGCTTCGTTCAGCAACTCAAAGCCTTCCTCACGGTCTCGGTCATCGCGGTCCTGCTGCGCCAGAGCGAGCGTGCACCAGAGTGAGAGAACCAGCAGAACCGAAACCGCGCGAAAGAGGATCATGATTCACCCCGCGAGCGTTGATCGTCCGCGGGTCGACGAGCGTTGTCGCCGTTGCCTCGGCGATTGTTATGACGAGCGCCGTTACGGCCGTCACGCCGGTTGCTGCGAAGTTGAGAAAACTGTTCTTCAGTCAGGATGGCCTGCAGCGCCGAGTCGGTCTGTTGGCGAACAGCGCGTCGCTCAGCCTGGTGCTCGCTGCTTTCTCGCAGAGACCGCATGGTTTCGTGATGCACTTCCATGATGGCGCGAAACTCCATGGCCTGGGTCTCGTCCAGCCCAAGCTCGGCGATCATCAGATCGATCGGTGGCGGGCCTGCGGGTGGGCGAGCAAAGGCATCGCCATAGATCAGGCAGGCCAGTGTCATCAAGATCAGCAGTAGGTAAGTCGGCATGGTGTTTCTCCTCTCCGATTTGTTGTTGGGCGAGCTCACTGTCTCGCGTTGCCGTGCAGTCACTCGGCAGAGAATGTGGAGAAACGAAGGAGCCTGAGGGAAGGAGAGGGTGATTCGTTAAGTCGCTGTTATGCTCTCGCTGAATCCGCATTAATCCATACCCTCTGCCTTGCTGTTGAAGATTCGCCACAAGCTGTTGCTGGCCATCACCCTGTCCGTAGCGATGGCGCTGTTGGCGATGGTGGTACTGGTCTGGATGGATTTTCAGCGCGGGTTTACGGGCTACCTCCGTAGCCTGGAAGCTGCGGAAATCGCCGAGCTCAGAAGCCGCCTTGAATCGATCTATACAGAGCAGGGCAGCTGGCTGTTCCTGCGGTCGCGGCCGGAGGAACAAGAGCGCTTGCTGGGCCTGGTCATTGCGCCACCGCCGCGCCGCCCACCGGGGAGGTCTCCCGAGAGTCGACCTCGAGAATTCGGCCGGCCACCGGGCCCGCCGCCGGAGCATCGATCTCGCCCCGATCGTCGCGAGGGTCCCGAAACCCGTCGTCGCCCTTCGCTGGCTTCGCGGCTGCTCGATATGGGGCAGCGGATAGCGATCACCGACATTGAGGACCGATTGATCGCCGGCCGGCCTGAAGTTCATCGGTCGGGCAGCCGGACTGAATTGCTTGCTGCAGGTGAACGCATCGGTTTTCTCCACGTTCTGCCCTTGCCCAATCCGTCGCGCGAAGCGGACGTGGCCTTTGTCGACACGCGCGTCACCAATGCGATCTGGATTGCCCTCATCGTTCTGGCGTTCGCAGGCTTGATCGCCTGGTGGTTATCACGTCGATTGCTGCGTCCTGTTCAGCGCCTGGCTGTAGCCACAAAGGCCGTGGCTGCTGGCGACTACAAGGCTCGGGTTGAAGTGGATAGCGGTGATGAGCTCGAAGGTTTGGGCGGTGACTTTAATCGCATGGCCCAGGCGCTGGAGGATCAGCGTGAACAGCAGCATCAATGGCTCGCGGAGATCTCGCATGAACTGCGAACTCCGATGGCCGTCCTTGGCGGCGAAATTGAAGCTCTCGTGGATGGGGTCCGGCGACCCACCTCGGAGAATCTGGCCTCGCTGGAGCAAGAGATCGATCGCCTCAAGCGCCTCGTGGAAGACCTTTACACCTTGTCCGTGGCTGACTCCGGCGCGGTGAAATTGCGGCCCGAGTCCTTCGATCTGGCCTGGCTGATCGACGATTTCTGCCGGGATCGAGAGGGTCAGGAACTGCGGATCGACACCCGGCTTCAAGAGCCTGCCCCGATCGTGGCCGATGAAGACCGACTCCGTCAGGTTCTCCATAACCTGTTGCAGAACTCCGAGCGCTACACGGACTCACCGGGCCAGGTGAGGGTCGATCTCGCTCGTCACGGGGCGGGCTATCGTTTGGTCTGGGAAGACTCCGCACCAGGCGTGCCTGAGGACAAGCTGGGGCGCTTGTTCGACCCCCTGTTCCGCCTGGAACGTTCTCGTGATCGACGCTTTGGCGGTGCCGGTCTCGGGCTGGCCATCGTCCAACGCCTTGTCGATGCCCATGGGGGCCGGATACGAGCCACTGGATCGGAACTGGGCGGATTGCGTATCGTGATCGACCTGCCCGCTGGAACGCCCGATGTCTGACCTGATTCTCATCGCCGAAGACGAGCCAAAAATCGCCCAGCTACTCGCAGACTACCTAGAGGCGAGCGGCTATCGCCATCGCATCGTCTCTGACGGGGCCGAGGTCGTCGCAACCGTCCAGGAACAGTCGCCCGATCTGCTGCTGCTCGATCTGATGTTGCCAAATGTCGATGGCTTGACCATCTGCCGTGAGCTCCGGTCGAAAAAGCTGCACTTACCGATCATCATGGTCACGGCCAGAGTCGAGGAAATCGATCGACTGCTGGGCCTGGAGATGGGCGCTGACGACTACATCTGCAAACCGTTTTCACCGCGCGAGGTGGTCGCACGCGTCAAGGCCACGCTTCGACGTCTGAACTGGCCCGAAGCAGCCAACAATGACCCGGTGCAGGTCGACGCCGACCGGATGGAGGCCACCGTGGGAGGCACCACGCTGGACCTGACCCCGGTCGAGTTCCGCCTCCTGGCTGCCTTGCTCGGCCGGAAGGGCCATGTGCTGTCGCGCAGCCGCCTGATGGCCCTGGCCTATGACGATCATCGCGTGGTCAGCGAACGCACGATCGACAGCCACATCAAGAATCTTCGTCGCAAGATCACGCAGGTCGACGCCGACCTGGATCCCATCGTGGCCGTTTACGGCGTGGGCTATCGCTACGATGCCAGCGCTGTTCCCGATGCGGGTAGCTGAAGACCTTACCTGAGTCGATCGCTGCTTCTGTCCAACAGATGCGGCCCAGTCAATTCGACGAATGGGTTGCAGCAGCGCTTCGATATGAGCTGATAAGCTGACCGCTGCTCTGGGGGAAGCTCACATCATGAATCGAATCCAGAAGGATGCGCTGGCGATGGCGGTCGCAGGCCTCGTGTTCCTGATCGTCGCCGTTGTTGGTTTCACGCCGCTCTACTTCACGCCGCTGCTTGCCGGTGACTACACGCCGCCCAGCCCCTGGATGCATTCGCATGCCCTCTCGTCTCTGGCCTGGCTGTTGATCTTCCTCATCCAGCCCTTGCTGATCGTTGCCAAGCGGCGCCCAGCGCATCGATTGTTTGGTCGAATCGGTCTGCTGGTGGCTGTTGTCACGCTGATTACCGGTGTCGCCCTGCAGCTCGATTTCCTGCCCCTGGGGCAGGGTGATGACGTCAATCTCGGTGCGGCCACGGCGCGCTTTATCGGCGGCATGGGCGTATTCCTGCCGGCCGTTGCGCTGGCGGTCTTTTACCGACGCAAGACCGCCTGGCATCTTCGCTTGATGTTTCTGTCCACGCTGGCGTTGATGGCAGCCCCTTTCGCCCGCGTGATGATCTTCTATCTCGCAGTTGATCCGGCAGTTGCCGGTCCCATGACCGGCGTGATCACCCTGGCGATCGCGATCGGGTTGGTGGTCTACGACCGGCTTGCCTACGGCAAGGTCGCGCGCGCCAGCTGGGTCGTGCTGGCGGTCGTGTTTACCACGCAGATGTCGGTTGGGATCCTGCTGTCCATGAGCTGGTGGACGAACTGGATGACCGGCTGATCAATCCTCGAAGCGATCCCTGAACAGGATGCTCAGATCCGGTAGTTCGTAGGCACCGATGTCGTGGCTGAAAAACTGCGGCCGGGCAATCCCTTCGATATCGGCCGGCACGTCAATCAGCAGTTCGCCCGCATCGACGGCCGGGCTGTCGATGGACAGGCGATAGTCATTGCCGGCAGGCTGCGCGAACACCTGGACTTCCGTGGCCACCAGCGATTGGCCTTCCTGTCCCGTCGACTGCTGCCACTGACCCAAGGTCTGGACCGAGCTGCCGCCATTGTCGGTAAAGCGATCCATCACCACGTTGTGGTCGCTGTCGAAGTCGGCCAGGCAGGCCGCACAAAGATCCATGCTGCCGCGGAAGGGGTGATCGTTCAGCAGGATGTTGTTGCGCACCGTGTTGTTGCTGGAGGCGTTCTGGATGTTCAGGGCCCAGCGACCGTCGCTGGCGACCAGCACCGTGTTGTTGAGGACGCGATTGCCCGTCGAGGGCTGGCCACCGTCAATGCGATAGAGGGAGATGCCGCTGGCGCGGGAATCGTAGATCAGATTGTTGCGGGTCAACGAGTTCTGGACCCCGTCCATGTTGATGCCCGAGCCGCCGCCGCTCGCCACCTCGCTGCCGCCGCCGTTGTTGATGATGACGTTGCGCTCGACGAGCGCGTCGGAAATCACGCCGTCGCCGCCGGCGGACAGGTCCCCGTTCATGTGGATACCGTTGCGCGCGTTGCCGACGATCAGGTTGTCGCGAATCACCGGTCGATCTCCGCTGTTGCTGACGTAAATGCCGTGTTCGACACGGCTGTTGGTCGTGACGTTGTTCTCGATCAGCAGGTTGTCGCAGAAGCCCGTGAAAATGCCCCAGATCTGGTTCAGGTCCGTGTGGTTGTCGCGGATCGTGACGTTGGCGCACAGCACGGCGCGAATGCCGGCCTGATCACGGCCATTGACCTCGAAGCCCTCAATGGTCAAGAAGGAGGCGCCTTCCAGGTTGATGCCTGAAGTCCGGCCGGGCGCATTGCTGATGACCTCCGGTCTAGCGCCATCTTCGCCGCGAAAGACGATGCGTTGACCGGCCGTTCCCGAGGTGGTCAGCTCGAATCCGTCGTACTGACCGGCGGCCACGGTCACCGTGTCGCCAGCCTGAACGTGGTCGGCGGCGTGCTGCAGCGTCAACCACGGTTCGTCCACCGTACCCGGGTCGTCGTTGTCGCCATCCGTGGCAACGAAATAGTCGGCTGCATGTGAGAAGTCAAGCTGCGCGCACAGAGCGATCAACAAGATGAAGAGAATACGTTTGGACCCAGCCAGAGTTCGCATGGGGAAGTCTCCAGAAACCCGGTTTTGGTCAACTCCCCCCGTGTGATTCCCCCAAGGATGGGCCAAGTGAGCCAACCTTCGCCATTCAAGACCTGATCAGGACACGCTGCCGATCCGTTGACGGCGTTCGTCCAGAATGCGATCTCTCTTGACCTGAGCGTAGCCATGAGCCCAGAAGCCATATTGATCGCCGGCAAGGCCCTGATCTGGTTCGCCATCCCTCTGGGGATCGCGGCCTGGGAGCTTTGGCAGCTGCGAGATCGGGATCGCTAGGCCGACTGACCGAGGAACTGAATCTATGAGAATTCTTGCACTGGTGCTGTTGCTGGCGATCGTTCCCACGACCGCGATCGGGTTTTCCAGCGGCTCACCCGTTTGTGACGTCGAGGCGAATTTTGGCAACGTCAACGGCATGCTCAACCGTCAGCGCATCTTCAGCGCCGGGCCCTATGTGGCCAACATCGATGTGCCCGGTTACACACCGGGCGTGCCGATCGATATCGAAATTTCGGGGCCGCGATTCCTGGGGCTGATGGTGACCGTGGTTGATGCGCAGGGCAACAAGGTCGGCACCTTTTCGGGCGCGACCAATATCCGCAACTGCGGTGGTGCCATGGCCGTGACCCATTCGACTCGGTTGAACGACACCACAAAAACCCTGACGTGGAATCCTCCCGCAGTAGAGGTCGGCACGGTCTACGTCGAGGCCTACATCCTTGAAGGCGCGCCCGGTGGCGGCGCCAGCCAGGTCTTCTATCGCATGGTACTGGATGACGGCAGTGCGCTGGCCATTGACCTGGATAACGATACGATCTTCAAGAATCGTTTCGAGGTGAGTGGGTTCCGCGGTAAGCCGAACGCTGTGTTGAAATAGCGAGCCTATTACCGCCAGATTTTCTTTCAATCAGGGGGATGGTTCTTGAAGTAGAGTCGGCGAGCTAGTGGAAATGCCAGCATCATCATCAGTGCCAAGATAAAGAAATCAATACCGGAAGACAGGTGGCCATAAAAGGCCATGAAGAATCCAAAAAGGATCAAAAAGATTGGAGCCGCAAATCCAAGCGCAAAGATTTCGCCACGATAGCTGCAGTCTTCGTCCGCATGTCGAAAATAAAGACACCCGTAGGGGGTCACCCCGCCTAGC
>JBCDLQ010000083.1:0-7649 GCA_039414335.1 Pseudomonadota bacterium
CCACCGGCCCGTCCGGCACGATCACCCGCCAGGCATACGCATCGTCCGCAAACACATCGGGCACCGTCGCGGCCATCTGGGCTTCCTTGCCTAAAGCAGGGCGGTTCAGCCCCGGGTACCGCGTCTCTCCGTCGCTTTCGTGCGGGGCAGAGGCCGCCCGCTCGATCTCTTTCCGCGTCGCGGAGCACGGGTAGATCAACCCCGCATCCCGCAGCCGCTCGAGCGCCGCCCGATACGGCGACAGGTCCGCGCTCTGGACCGCCAGGCGATCACGGCCTTGGCCCGAGCCCCGCCGGCCGAGGTACCGACCTGCAGGATATTGCGCAAGGCGCCCGATTGATCGGCCTGGTCCAGGGTGGTCATCAGATCATGGCGCGCCTGCAGCACCTGCGAGGCCAAATCAACCAGTGCGTCAAGATTGATCGCTTCCGAGCCCGCATCCCGATCCACCAACGTTGGCCTGAACTCCAGCGCGCCCATACCTCGTGACCCTGTGTAGCAAAGGCGTTCAACCGCGTTCAGAGATCCGGGCGGACGCCTCTGCGTCGCCAGCCAGGCATCGATCAGGGCGTGACCGAACTTGTCGGGCAGCGAGTCTGCCAGCAGGCCCGACAAGCCGTGAAAGGTCTCCAGAGCCAGCGTCGGAAAGCGGTACAGACGGCGCGACAGCGGCATCGTGATCGGTGCGACCTGAATGCCGCTGCCGACGAACTCCGGGGTGTACTCGAAGTCGGCAAAACGATCGCCATCACGAATCGAGACCGCACCAATCTGCCGTCCCCATAAGCGAACCTCGGCGACGGTGGTCAAGACTCATCACCCCATTCCCATGGATGATCCTCGACGGCGCTCTTGCCCCTGGAGGCGCGCTGGCGCCGCCGGCCCCCTCGCTCAAGCAGGTCCAGCGGTCGTGGACCGGCTTCTGGTAGCAGCACATTGAGCTCCGGGAGAAGCTCCAGCACGCGGAGCACGCGAATCAGGTTGGTCAGTTGGGACGACTGACCGGCTTCCATTCGCTCCAGCGTGCGCTTGGCGATACCCGCCTGTTCAGCCAGCCTGGCCTGGGTCATCTGCAGATCGATACGCCGAGCCGCCAGACGGTCACCGAAGGCTTTGAGCACGGCCTCATCAGACATCAGTTTAGTGATTTCCATATCGTCAAATATTACGAGATGAGGAATTATTATGAACTATATCGCATATTTTGGCGAATAAAAACTTAAATTTAACTCGCCATCATTGTCGATTGAGGGGCAGTTTTCTGTGCTATATCGTCGATTCTTGCGATTTTTTCAACCAGAATCCAGCGCAGCACGGAACCGATCTATCAACGGGCTTTCCGCGCCGTAATCGACGGGCGAGCCAACACCCCATACGGGTGCCGGCCAGGCATCGTCATCCTGATATCGGGCAATCACATGCACATGCAGCTGACGAACCTGATTACCCAGCGCGGCCACATTCAGCTTGTCGGGTGCGAGCAGCGCCTGCATGGCCCGGGTCACCTGGCGGATCTCGACCCACAGCTGCTGCTGATCCTCACGAGACAGATCAAGAATCTCCTCCATGCCGCTTCGGCGCGGAATCAGCAAAAGCCACGGAAAACGCTGATCGTTCATCAGGCGCAGCGAGCACAGAGGCAGGTCCAGAACGGGCATTGAATCCGCCTTTAGCCGAGGATCGAGGGTAAATTCACTCATCTTCAAGCTCCAGGGGCGGGCCACCGTAACGGGCAAACCAGGCCAGCGTGTTATCGATTTTGGCGATCATGCGCGACGGCGTGCTGGCGATGCTGTGGCTGGTATCCGGGACGCGGATCATTACCGTATCGACTCGCTGCAGCTTCAGTGCCTGGTAGTACTGCTCCGTTTCTGACATGGGTGTGCGGAAGTCATTTTCGCCGGTCATCAACAAGGCCGGCGTGGTCACATTGCCGACCAGCGACAGCGGTGAACGCTGCCAGTAGTGCTCGAACTCATCCCAGGGCAGCCCCGGGAACTGATGCTCGATCTGAGACGTGTAGGTATCGCCGGTCAAGGTCTTGGAAATCCAGTTGATCACCGGCTTGGTGATCGCTGCCGCCGAAAAGCGATCGGTCAGACCAATCGCGTAGGCCGCGGCAATACCGCCAGCCGATCCACCGGTGACATACAGCCGTTCCGGATCGACGAAACCCAAATTGATCATGGCGTCGATGCCGCTCATGTGGTCCCCAAAATCGTCTTCCGAGGAGTATTTGTATTCCAGCAGCATGCCGAACTCGGTGCCGTAGGACGAAGAACCACGGTGATTGTTGTAGAACACCACGTAGCCGGCCGCGGCATAGCGCTGCAGCTCGGCGGTGAAATGGGGACCGTAAGCCAGGTGTGGCCCGCCATGAATCTCCAGAATCAGCGGGTAAGTCTGATCCGGATCAAAGCCCGGCGGTGTCAGATACCAACCGTGGATTTCCGTGCCGTCGACGCTGGAGCCGTAGCGGATCTCATGAACTTCTGCCAGCTCCCGATGATCGAGGAGATTGGCATTCAAGTCCGTCAACTGTTGAGTGCCGCGACGCTGTGTCACATGGACATCGGCCGGGCGCTGGGCGCTACCTGCGGTAAAGGCGATGCGGCCGTTGGCAGCCACCGCATAGGCACCGCTGATGTAGGGCCGCCCGATCGTGGTGCCACTCAAGCCTTCAACGCGATCACGAACCCGCCCATCCAGATCAATGGTCGCGACGCGACGCAGGCCTTCATTGTCGTAGCTGAAGTAGAGGCTGTCGCCATCCTCGGCCCAGACCGGATCACTCTTGGACCGGTCGAGAGCCACCCCCAGCAGCCGGAAATTGCCGCCATCGGCATCCATCAGGGCCAGGGAAGACTCACTGTACTGGCGACCCTGATGATCCTCATAGACCACAGCCACCGTTTCTCCATCCGGTGCCACGGCAGGGGAGCCGATCATGCCGGGCCGATCGGTAAGCTGCATGCGATCACCGCTGGCCACCTGCACCGCATAGAGATCGCGGTGGTTGCGCTGGTACTGCCAGTCATCATCCCGATTGCTGGTGAACAGCAAGGACTGATTGTCCGGCGTCCAGGCCAGCGGACCATGGTGATCAAACTCTCCCGACGTCAGCTGGCGAGCGCTGCCGCCTTCGGCAGGAATCACAAAGACATGATCGAAGCCCGGTTCGATGTAGCCACGACCATCAAAGCGATAGGTCACCGCGTCAATCACCGTCACCGCCGCTGCCCACTCAGCGCCCTCGGGACGACTCGGAGGTGCAACCAGCGCGGGCTTCGCGGCCGGAACTCGCATAACAAAGGCGATCGATTGCCCATCGGGCGACCAGGCCAATGATGAAGGCGTCTGGGTCAGATTGCTCACAAGCGCGGTCTGACCACTATCCAGCCAGTGCACGAACAGTTGCGTCTGCTCGCCGGAGCGAGCGAGGTATGCCAGCCGGTTGCCGTCGGGCGCGAATTGGGGCGAGGAGGCAGACTCTGGGCCGGAAACCAGCGGGCGATGATTGCCGCCATCAGCGTCAATCACCCACAGATTGGAGCGCGTGCGGTCGCTCATAATGTCATTGATAGCCCGAACGTAGACAATGCGCTCGCCATCGGGACTAATTTCCACCCCGCTCGCCCACTGCAGACCAAACAGGTCTTCGGCCTGCAATCGCGGTTTCAATTCATGACCATCCGCCATGAGGAAACCCGAAACGGTGAACAGCAACAGGACAGCGAGCCCGCGGACAAGAAAATGGTGCGACATTGGTAACTCCACTCGGTCAATGCAGCGCTGGAGTCTAGCAAGGTGGCGTGCGGCCAGTGAAGTCGATTCTTGCCGGTGAATTCACCTGCCTCCGGCATCCTTCCACCCCATGCCGGAGCCTTTACTCATTCCCGATGCCGGCGGCTTGTATTGCCGCGCCGGTGACTTCTGGATCGATCCGCTGCGCTCAGTGCCGCGGTCCGTCATCACCCACGCGCACGCTGACCATGCGCGATCAGGCGCAGCCGAGGTGATTACGGCCAGCTCAGGGGTTCCTGTGCTGACGCACCGCATCGGCGAGCCCGATGATCTGCGGGGTCTGGACTATGGCCAATCGATCGAGCTTGGTGACGCCCGAGTGACGCTGTTTCCGGCCGGCCATATTCTGGGCTCGGCGACCGTTCGCATCGAATCCGACCAGGGCACCTGGGGTGTATCGGGCGATTTCAAACGCGCTCCCGACCCGACCTGCCAGGCCTTCGAGCCCTACCCTTGCGATGTCTGGGTCAGCGAATGCACCTTCGGGCTGCCGGTCTATCGCTGGCCAGCACCAGCGCAGGTGGTCAGCGAAATCCTGTCCTGGTGGGCCGCTTGCCGCAGGGAAGAGCGTCCCGCCGTGCTGTTTTGCTACGCGCTGGGCAAAGCGCAGCGGGTGTTGTCCGAGCTCGCACAGGCCGGAGTGGACAAGACGATCTGGTTGCACGGGGCCATGCTGCCCCTGACCGACTGCTATCGACAGCAAGGCGTTCACTTACCACCGACCCGTCCCGTTTCGGAGGCGGAGAACGGCGAGAAATTCAAGGGGCAGCTGGTGCTTGCGCCCCCGTCAGCTGCGGGATCGCCCTGGATGCGGCGATTTCCAAAGCACTCGGCTGGGTTCGTCTCGGGATGGATGAGAATCCGCGGCAATCGACGTCGTCGCGGCTACGACCGAGGTTTCGTGCTCTCCGACCACGCCGACTGGCCCGACCTGATCCAGACCTGTAGCGACATGCAGGCCAGCAAGGTCATCACGATTCACGGCAATGGTGAATCGCTGGTTCGACACCTGGGTGATCAGGGTGTCCAGGCCGAGAGCTGGAACCTGCGCCAGACTCTGCAGCGAGACTCCGCATGAAAGACTTTGCCGCTCTCTTTGATCGTCTGGACCGGACCACGGCTACGAACGCCAAACTGGCCGCGTTGGCCCACTATTTCCGAAATGCACGACCGGAAGACGCGGCCTGGGCCGTGTACTTCCTGACCGGTCGTCGCTTGAAGCGCCTGGTCAACACGCGCGAGCTGCGCGAATGGACCGCCCAGGCCAGCGGCCTGGCCCTGTGGCTGATTGAAGAAAGCTATGAACACGTCGGCGACCTGGCCGAGACGATGCACCTGCTGCTACCGCCAGCCATGAAAGAGGACCAGCTCTCACCCTTGGCCACATTGGTCGAGACCCGCATCCAGCCCCTGGGCAAAATGGATGATGAACAGCGCCAGCAGGCGGTACTTGAGCTCTGGCAAGCCTTTGACGGCAGCGAACGCTTCTTGCTCAACAAACTGCTGACCGGCGGCTTCCGAGTCGGCGTTTCCAAGCGACTCGTAACGCGCGCACTGGCAGACGTCGCGGGAGTGGATTCCAGCCTGATCGCGCACCGCCTGATGGGCAAGTGGACACCGGATGCGGCCTTTTACGAACGGCTCATCGCCGACGAGACCGACCTCGACTTCGAACTATCCACGCCCTACCCCTTCTTTCTGGCTTCGCCTCTGGAAAGCGAAACTGATGCGCTGGGCGATCCGAATCGCTGGCAGGCGGAGTGGAAGTGGGACGGCATCCGTGCGCAGCTGATTCGCCGTGACGGTCAAACCTGGATCTGGTCACGCGGAGAGGAGCGCATGGACGGCCGCTTCCCCGAACTCGAGGCGGCCGCCGAAGCCCTCCCCGACGGCACGGTGCTGGACGGTGAAATCATGGCCTGGCGCGACGAGGCACCCTTGCCCTTCAGCGTGCTGCAGACCCGCATTGGTCGCAAGAAGCCCGGCAAGATCACAATGGAGAAGGCACCTGTGGCCCTGCTCGCCTACGACTGCCTGGAATATGACAGCAAGGACCTGAGAGCGCGTCCGCTGAGCGAACGACTTAAAGCCCTGGGAGCGGCCTTACCGGATAAGGAACCTCGCCTGAGGCGGGCCCAGGCCGTACCTTTCAAGCGCTGGAGTGAGCTACCGGCGCAGCGCGAGCGATCGCGCGAACTGGGCGTGGAAGGCCTCATGCTCAAGCGCCTGGATTCGACTTACCAGGTCGGTCGCAAGCGCGGTGACTGGTGGAAATGGAAGGTCGAGCCCTACACCTTCGACGGCGTGCTGATCTACGCACAGCCAGGCCATGGCCGCCGCTCCAATCTGTTCACGGACTACACCTTCGCCGTACACCACGACGGCGATCTGGTGCCCGTCGCCAAGGCCTACTCGGGCCTGACCCAGAAGGAGATCGACCGTCTCGATCGCTGGATCCGCTCGAACACGCGCGAACGTTTTGGCCCAGTCCGCTCCGTGGAACCGTTACATGTTTTCGAGCTGGCCTTCGAAGGCATCGCCGCATCTCCCCGCCATAGATCCGGCATCGCCATGCGCTTTCCGCGCATTCACCGCTGGCGCGAAGATCTGAGCGTGGCCGATGCCGACAGCCTCGACGATCTCAAGCGCCTGCTGCGCGAGCCCCCTTCCACATGAGCTCGTCGCCCGCTTCCCTCACGTCATCGTCGATCGAGCGTTTGTTCGAAAAGCGAGGCTGGCCTATTTTCGACTTTCAACGCCAAGCCTGGGCAGCCTACGAGGGCGGCGAGTCCGGCTTGATCCATGCTCCCACCGGTTCGGGCAAGACACTTGCAGCATGGGGTGGACCCCTCAAGGAGTGCCTGAACTCACCGCCAGCCCGATTGAGCTACCTGTGGATCACGCCCCTGCGCGCCCTGGCCAATGACACGACGGAACAACTGAACGCACCCCTGGCGGAACTGGGCCTGGAGTGGCGCGTGGCGTCGAGAACCGGTGACACGGCCGCCAGCGAACGGAGGCGCCTGTCAAAGCAGCCCCCAGCGGCCCTCGTGACCACGCCCGAAACTCTGTCTCTGATGCTCTCCTATGCCGACAGTGCCCAGCGCCTCGGCAAGCTGCGAGGCGTAATCATCGATGAGTGGCACGAATTGCTGGGCAGCAAGCGCGGCGTCCTGCTGGAACTGGCACTCGCTCGGCTGCGGGCGCTGAATCCTTCGCTGAGAATCTGGGGCCTGTCGGCCACCCTGGGCAACGTGGAAGAAGCGCAGGCCGTGCTGCTCGGCCCAAATCGCCGGGGCCGTCTGATCGCCGGTCGTGTTCCGCGTGAGATCGAAGTCGAGACCCTGCTGCCGTCAGATATCGAACGCTTTCCCTGGTCCGGCCGGACGGGTCTGCCGCAGCTGCCTGGCGTCCTGAAGCGCCTGCAGAGCGCCCAATCCACCCTGCTGTTTACCAATACGCGAGCCCAGTCCGAGCTCTGGTTTCAGGCGATTCAGTCGGTCGTTCCCTGGCCTGATCGGGTGCTGCTCCATCATGGCTCGATCGATCGCGCCCAGCGAATGGAAGCCGAAGCTCGACTGCGCGGTGGCGAACTCAAGTGCGTTGTGGCGACGTCCAGCCTGGATCTCGGTGTCGACTTCTCACCCGTAGACCAAGTCATGCAGATCGGCAGCCCGAAGGGCATTGCTCGCCTGATCCAACGCGCCGGCCGATCTGGACACCAACCTGGCAAGGCCTCCAAGCTGGTCTGCGTCCCGACCCACGCGCTGGAGATTCTCGAAGTCGCCGCTGCTCGCCAGCGGATCGATGAACGCCGCGTTGAAGCCAGACACCCTCTGACCGGC